>CANJIC010000065.1 GCA_947474205.1 Planctomycetaceae bacterium
TATTTCAGCGTGATGGTTTCCTTGGTTGGAAATTCATCCTCTGTGGCGTCGCTGCAATCGCAACGCACCGACAATGGCAAACCAAGTTTGGCCGCCATGAATGCGTTATCCAAAATGTGGCAACCCATGTCACCCAGCGCGCCGCAACCAAAGTCATACGTGCCGCGCCACATGAACGGCGCGTAGGCCTTGTCAACATATGGCCGCGTTGGCGCTACGCCCAACCACAAATCCCACGCCAACCATTCCGGCGGTTTTTCACCACCTTTTGGCATGGGTTGTCCCTGCGGCCACCAACCCATTGGTCGATCACTCCACGCATGGATGGATTTAATTTTTCCAATCACGCCAGCGTTCAACAACTCCAGTTGCTGCCTGCGGCCAATCATGGCGGATCGTTGCGTTCCCATTTGCGTGACAATTTTTGAATGCCCCTTGGCAAAATCCGCCAACATTCTGTTTTCATACGCCGTGTGCGCCAGCGGTTTCTGGCAATACACATGCTTGCCCATGTTCATGGCGCTCATGGAAATTGGCGCGTGCATGTGATCGGGAGTGGACACGCTCACCGCGTCGAATTTATTTCCCAGCTTGTCAAACATCTCGCGCCAATCGTTGAACCACTGCGCCTTTGGAAATTGCGACGCGTATTTTTCTTTGCCGCGACCATCCACATCGCACAGCGCGACAATGTCCACGTTTGGATGTTTTGACAACGCCTCTAAATCGGACTCACCCATTCCACCAACAGCCACCTTGGCAAGTTGAAGGCGTTGATTGGGTCCAAGCTGAAAGCGCGGCAGCGAGCGCGCGGAAAAACTTGGAAGTAATGGAAAGGCGGCGAACGCGGCGGCGCTACGAATGAATGTGCGGCGCGATGGATTCATATTTCCAAAGACAAGTTGATCATTTGTATTTGCATGGACGAATGGCTTGGAAGGTTTGCTCATGCCAAGATGCTACATATAGAACAACGTGTGTCATTGCGCCAACACACGCCGCGACGGATTTTTTATGGTCACGGTGTTGTGGAAACTGGGCATGAAGCAGATCAAAGATCGCGGCGCACAACGCGAGCCACAATGAGCATAAAAAGCGACGGTTAAAAAAAGCAGCGCATAAAAAAGCGGCGCATGAACTGCGCCGCTTTGAAACATCAATCATGTCTGCCGTTTTATCCGCCAGTATTTGCGGGTGCGGCTGCACCCTGATTGCCGCCCTGATTGCCGCGTTGACGACCGCTGCCATTTCCACCACCTTGACCGCCGCCATTTCCGCCACCATTGCCTCCAGTATCCGCTGGTCTCATTGCGCGGAACATTTCACGGCGTTCATCGCCCTCAATAATTCCATTGCCATCTTTGTCAGCGGTCTTGGCCATGGCGCGATTTTCTTCCGGCATGTTGGCGATGGTCCAAGACCCAAATGGTCCTTGATTGCGCCCATCATCGCGGCCGGTTCCCTTTGGCAACAATGCAATTTGCTCGGTCGTAAGCAACGCTTTCAATCGCTCGACATATTTGTCAGTCATGTCGCCGCGCTTGGAAAGCATTTCGTCCGCAACGTCTGGATCATTTCGACCAAACATGCGACTGGCGCCACCATTGAGCAAACCAGCGGAACGCACCGCCTCTTCTTTCAACTGAACTGGTTCGGCCTTGCGAATGGCTTGTGCAATTTTTTCATTCATGCCAACAAGTTCCACCATCATTGCCATTTGCATTTCACTAATCGCGGCCAGCGTTTCAGGCGACAAACCCTCCAAAGAAAGCGCTTTTTCAAACGCACGTTCGGCGCGCGTTGGACGATAGACGCGCGCAAATCCACTGGCTAAAGCCGCCTGTGTGAATCGCTTCGCCTCTTCTGGTGGAAGCGCGTTAGCGATGGTGGTGCGATATTGTTCATTCACGTTGCGAACGGCGTTGCGCAAATCAACACCTTTGGACGCAAGATCTTCCAAACTTT
Source organism: Planctomycetaceae bacterium (assembly GCA_947474205.1). Next base: position 1,966 of record CANJIC010000065.1, read on the forward strand.
TGGCGTCGCTGTTTTGAATAGCCGTCATGACCTTGCCTTCATTTTGCCCCAAAAAATCACTGCGCTTTTTTAATGCAGCATCCAAACGAAGTTCATATTCATCAAGAATTCCTACGGTGGAGGCAATTTGCTCCTTGCTTAATCCGGCTTCATCAAGCACCGCGAACAAATTCACATTTTCCCCGCTTAATCGACCGCGACCCAACAATTTTTCACGCCGCATAAATCGCTCAAACGATTCCCACTTCGCGGTCTGATCAGCCTTGAGAGAAGATTTAATGTCTTCCATGACTTGTCGGTCCAAAACCCCACGCTCCTTGCGCCACTTCTCGGCAAGCACGGTCATGTCACCGACAATCTTGCGAGTTTGCGCGGCTTCCCCGCTGGTTTCGCGCTCGGCTGCAATTTGCAGCGACATTTTCTCCATTTGATCACGAAAATATTGCGAGCGCGCTTCAGGCGACATTTCGGTGCCGGAATCTTTTTCAATTTGCTCGATATCTTTTTGCATGTTCTCGCCAAAACTTTGATAACGCTCGCGCATGTTGCCGCCCATGAAACTTTGGAACATGGAGCGCATTAAATCTTGCTGCGCAGTCGAAGCCTTGTCGCTGGCGTCAGTGAACGCGGCTTCATAATCCGTGACAAATGTTTCAACAACTGTGGTTTGACCATCATCAAGTTTCAATTGCTCTTTAATCAGAGGAACATCGCGCTTGACAATGAAGGCCTGAAATTGTTCGCGCATTTCCGTGACTGCGCCAAGCGAGCGACCAATGCCGCCACCCATTCCACCACCGCCCATGCCAAAGCCGCGACCACCTTGACGACCACCGCCTTGACCTTGACCTTGTTGACGATTCGCATTTGCATCCGCCGGCGCACTAGCGGCAGGCGGCGTCTTTGTCGCGGAACTACTTGTTGCGTTTGAATTTGTGTTAGAAGGATTTTGTGCCAGTGCGGCACATACAAACGCAATAGGAGTCATAGCGATTAGGAATTTGTTCATGGGGAAGGCAACGTTCATTTGTTGTATATATTGGCTTGATTTCCTGATTTTGACAAAGTATTTCACGCAGTGGATGAAGATAAATCATGGGATAATTGCAATATCAATGCCCCAACGGATGCGCTCAGAATGAATATATTTAGTCTTATAACAAGCCTTGGTCGCCACAAGTATCTTTACCATAGGCATTAATGAAATATACATTTGCAATTGCCGCCAACTTTTGCAATCTTCGCATTTGTCCATCACATGAAGCCCTGTTGCATCGGATACTTGAATAATAAACCCATGCCGCAACTCTCCAAAAATTTCTTGACGCTGTTGATCGCCTGCGTTGTAAGCCTGGCCACGATGTCGCATGCCGGCTGGGTGATCAAAGACAAACTCAACGCGTTCCCCGCGCTTGCAAAGGAGAAGTTTGGTTGCTCTATTGCCACTGATGGAAACTGGCTTGCGGTTGGCGCAAGTGACACGGCGATTGTTGGCTTTCGATCAACTGGCGCGGTGCATTTATTTGAACGCGTGGGTGATCAATGGTTTTTGCGGCAAACATTATTTCATCCAACTCCAAGCACGTATCAAGCGTTTGGAAATTCCATTGCGCTGCGACAAGATCATCTTGTTGTTGGTTCATGGGGCAGCAATGGATATTCGGGAAGTGTGTTTGTATTCACGCTTGGTTCGGATGGTCGATGGACACTTGCATCAACATTAGCCGCGGGTGACCCGCAACCTTCCAAGCCCGCGCTATTTGGTTGGAACGTTTCACTTGATATGCCCGCGACCGGATCCGGCGTGATTGCTGTGGGCAGAGTAAATGATGGAACGCTGAGCACTGGAGCTGTGTATGTATTTGAAGGGCGCAACGCCACATGGAACCAGGTTGCGAAACTTGTGGCAAGTGATGGCGCACAATCTGATCAACTTGGAACATGCGTTTCCGTTCGAAATGGAACCATTGTCGCTGGCGTTCCACGAAGGCGAGTGGCGTTCATTTTCACGCGCTCTCTGTCGGGGTCAACACCTGTATGGAGCCAGGCCGCCAAAATCACGCCTTCATTTGAGGCGACTGGTGATAATTTTGGTTACAGCGTTGCATCCGCTGGAAGTTTTGTTGCCATTGGAGCACCCAACCGCGCTGGTCCGAACAATGAAAATCGCGCGGGAGCGGTCACTGTCTTTTACAACAGCGGAGGCAATGGCACTCTTTGGTCAGAAGGCGCAACGTTGACGGCGCGAACTATTGTGGCGGGTGATTTATTTGGTTATTCAATTGGCGTTGTCAATCTTCCAAATTCTTCAAATGGAATATTGGTCGCTTCAGCACCGTCATGTGATACTTCAAACATGAATTCTGGCGCCGCATTTTCGTTTCGGGGTTCCGCGAACTCATGGACCATGGACAATTCAGATTTGTGGACGTCCATTGCATTGGCAAATCAAAATATGGGAAAGTCGTTGGCAATTTCCGCCGACGGTTCCGTGGTGGGACTAGCAACCGATGGCCCAATCAATTCTGTTGGCGGCGCGTTTCCATTTCAATTTGATTTAAGTTCGTCAAGCGGCAACGGAATGATTCCTGGGGGATCCTCCACGGGCGATAGTTCGTCGGGTGGAACTTCGTCGGGTGGAACTTCGTCGGGCGGAAGTTCGTCGGGTGGAAGTTCGTCGGGTGGAAGTTCGTCGGGTGGAAGTTCGTCGGGTGGAAGTTCGTCGGGCGGCGACTCCACTGGAGGACCATCTGAAGATCCATCGTCAAGCGATTTTGGAAAAGGTGGAAATGTGCGATCACTGAACTCGCTTGCGCCTTTGTACAACAGCTATGGAAATGTGACCAACACGATGATGACCGAAAACTCCGTGGCTAAAGTCTTGCAAGGATTACAAATTGCATATGGCAACGCGCTCCGCTCCGATATCAAAGCAACATCCGTGCTGCTTGCGACCTATCCCGACAATTTAAGACTGTTCGCAGTAGCCGACAGTAATGGCGACGGTGGCAGTGATTTCATTTGGCAAGATCGCACGAGCAATGAGGTTGTTTTGTGGACACGCGATGGCACAACCATTAAAGCAAAAACTGTTATTTCATCCCCTGCCGCGGGCTTTCGCGCTGTTGCCGCATACGACATTGCCGCCGATGGAAGCCCCGCGGATATTTTGCTTGTGAATGCGGCCACCTCGACATTGCGCGTGTTGACCATGGGCGACAGCGTTGTCGTAAGCACCACTGATTTGATCATGCCCAGCGGATTGTGGCGACCGGTTCCGTTTCCATTCATTGCCGATTCTGTATTAATTAGACATCCACAAACGGGTGAACTGCGCCGCATCACCATGCCTGGTCGTGGCGCGCCTTCTCGCACAATCGACGTTGGTTCACCACCCGCCAATTATGAAATTCAAGCGATTGGAGATCTCGACGCCGATGGTCAACCCGATATCGTCGCGCACTGCGCCCAAGAAGATCAAGTTCGTTTTTACATTATGAATGGAAACAATGTTTCGCAAGTGTGCACGGGCCTGTGCACCGCGCATTGGAATGTGCAGGGCATGTACGACTGGGACGGTAATGGCGTCAATGACTTGCTGATCACGGAAGTTGGCGGTGATCACCGAGTTGTGGTGTTGTTTATGGAAGCGAAAACATATGCAGCTGGATCCATTACAATTCCGCAGATTCGAAGCAACCAAGTGCTTGGAACATTTGGTGTTGGCGAAATTGTGGGTCTAGGCTCGCGCTGACGCGTGGCGCAATGCGCCTTGCAGATTCATGCGTAAAAAATAGTCGCCCAGAAATTGAGACACATGTTGCGCAGAAACTCCCGCGGCGGTGGCTTTGGGGTGCAGCCACTTTTTATATTCTTGAATTGCGTTCTGAAGCGCGTGTTCATACACGCTGCTTTCTCGCGCGCCGCTTGCAATGATTGCGGCGGAAAATTTTTGTAGCAACGCGCATTCTTCTTGCAAGCGCGATTGAACACGATCAATAAATCGCAACGCATCCGGCGCGTTGCTTGATTGAAGTCCGCCATGTGTAAGCCACAGATGAGTTGGCGCGGCGTCGCGTAGGCGCTGCAGACTGTGCTTCCACGCAAGCGGGTCAAACTCCGGTGGCGGAGTTGGAATGGAAATGAAATCGCTCTTGGGTACTGCTATGCCCAGCGCGTCGCCCACAAACACGTGGCGTTCATGCGCGTGCTCAAGCAACCATGCGTGGTGATGGCGCGCGTGGCCTGGGGTTTCAATTGCGTGAAATTCAAGACCGGCCGCGGAAATTTTTTGGCCGTCCACAACAGCAAGCGCCTGCGATTCTGGCGTTGGCCAAAGGTCGCCGTAGTGTCGCTCATACATTTCGCCATGCACGCGCCGGCTACTGGCAAGCAACTTTGTCGGATCGATCAAATGTGCGACGCCAAAGGAATGAACCCACACACGCGAGTCTCCCGCCGCGAAATGTCCAGCGGCGCCAGCGTGATCCAAATGGATATGCGTGAGCAACAGATCCATGATTTGAGTTGGATGCACGCCGCGAAGCTCAAGTTGATTTTCAAGCGCGGGCCAAGTGGTCGCCGTGCCAGATTCAATAAGGGCGAAACCAGCTGGACCTTCTATTAAAAAAACATTCGCGGCGCCCGCAAGATTTAAATATCCAACATCAATGGATTGAATTTGGAATGTCATTGGTGGTGATGAATATTGAATTCATGTCAACACATAATGCCGCGCAAGTTGGGCAAATTGCGCTGTTTGCTCCGCGGCCCATGCGCGGTCGTGGCCAAGTTCTTGCGCCAACAAGTGCGCCACGGCGGCGGAACATTCCAACGCGGCTTTTGCGTCAAGCAACAGTGAACGCGTGCGACGCGATAGAACATCTTCAAGCGTGCGAGCTTGCTCCATGCGGGCGGCCCACGCCACCACCACCATGCTGTACGGAAGCCGCGCGTGCAACGGCGCGGCAAGATGTGGCTGCGCCTTCATTAGCGCCACAAGCGCGTCGGCGTCGCTGCCGTAGCAGCGCAGCCACTCTGGATGTTGCGCGAATGCGTTGGCGTTCTGCGAAGCGCCGTGCACAAGTAATTTTTCTGTTTGACATGGTGCGGCCGCAAGCGCACCCGATTTCACAGCGGCGTTGACTGCATCCTCCGCCATCTTGCGGTACGTGGTCCACTTGCCGCCCATCACGCTGATCATTCCGCTGGCGCTGGTTTGCACAACGTGTTCGCGGCTTACTTTTTTGCTGGCGCCACCATCGGTTCCACCAGCGTGCACCAATGGTCGTTGACCTGCGAACACGCTCAACACATCGGCGCGGGTTGGCTCGCGCTGCAGATAGCGCGAAGCGTTGCGCAGAATAAAACCAATTTCCTCATCCAATGGTTTTGGCTCAATTTCAGCCACTTTCATGGGTGTATCGGTGGTTCCAACAATCACGCGGTCGTGCCACGGAATGACAAACAGCACGCGTCCATCATCGGTGTGTGGAACCATAATGGCGGTATCGCCGGCGAGAAATGATTTTGGCAAGACTAAATGCACGCCCTGCGCGGGCTCAATCATGGCCGTGGCTTTGGGGTCATCCATGCGGCGAATGCTGTCGGCAAAAATACCTGTGGCGTTTACAACAACTTTGGCGCGGATTAAAATATCTTGTTGCGTTTCTTCGCAGCGACACATGGCGCCACTGGTGCGCGCGCCATCATGAATTATTTTGGTAACCGCAATGCGGTTTGCAGCAACGGCGCCAAATTGCTGCGCAGTTTGCAGCAAGTTGACCGCCAGGCGCGCGTCATCAAATTGGCCGTCGTAGTACTCAATGCCGCCTTGCAAATCTTCGCGCTGTACGTTGGGAATTTTCTCTATGGTCTGCGCCGCTGAAAGCGTACTGCTTGCTTTTAAATTTAATTTGCCAGCCAGCGCGTCGTACAACTTCAAGCCGGTTCCATAGAACGGGCCTTCCCACCATGTGTAACGTGGAACAATAAACGCCAATGGATGAACCAAGTGCGAGGCATTTTGGTGCAACAACCCGCGTTCGCGCAGTGCTTCCATGACGAGCGCGAAATCCAATTGCTCCAAGTAGCGCACGCCGCCGTGCACCAACTTTGTGCTGCGGCTACTTGTTCCCTTGGCCCAGTCATGCGCCTCAACCAACGCGGTTTTGTAGCCGCGATTGGCCGCGTCAACCGCCGTGCCCAACCCCGTGGCGCCGCCGCCAATCACAAGCACATCAAATTGATCGGCGCCAAGTTTGCGCAATGTGTCCACGCGTTGCAATTGAATATCCGCCGCACTCATGAAGTGGCTCCTTTGGATTCGTCTTGCGCCCACTCGCCAGAGCGAGCAAGCGCGCGCTTCCAGTTGGCGCGCTGTGAAATTCGTTGATCATCTGAAATTTTTGGCTTGAACACTCGGTCCACCGTTCTGTTCTTGGAAAGTTCTGAAATGTTTTTCCACATGCCGCTGGCGATACCAGCCATGAACGCGGCGCCTTGCGCGGTGGTTTCGGTCACCTTTGGTCGCTCCACGGCCGCGTTTAAAAGATTGGCTTGCATTTGCATAAGTAAATCACTGGCGCTGGCACCGCCGTCCACGCGCAAAATTCCTACCGGCGCACCCGCATCGCTGGTCATGGCTTCAAGAACATCCGCCACTTGATGCGCGATTCCTTCCAGTGTCGCGCGCGCAATGTGCGCAGCGGTGCTGCCGCGAGTGAGTCCAAGTATGCAGCCACGCGCGCGCGGATCCCATGTGGGCGCACCAAGCCCAGCGAAAGCTGGCACCACAAATACTCCGCCAGAATCTGGAACAGATTCCGCAAGTTGATTCACGTCGGAGCTTTTTCGAATAATGCCCAGGCCATCGCGCAACCACTGCACCGCGCTACCGCCAACAAACACGCTGCCTTCAAGCGCGTAATGTGCTGGCTGATTTCCCATGCGCCACGCCACCGTGGTCAGCAATCTATTTTTACTTATTGCGGGCTGCGTGCCGGTTTGCATAAGCATGAAACACCCTGTTCCATAGGTGTTTTTTGCCATTCCCTTGTCCAGGCACAATTGCCCAAACAACGCCGCGTGTTGATCGCCAATCATGGAGCGAATTGGAATTTCGCTGCCAAAGAGCGCCGGATCACTCACGCCAAATTCATGATCACAAGAAACAACTTGCGGAAGAATTTCCACGGGCACATTGAAAATGGAAAGCATCTCCTGGCTCCACTGCAATGTCTTTAGATCAAGCAAACTTGTGCGACTTGCGTTGGTGACATCGGTCATGTGCGCGCGACCGCCGGTGAGTTTCCACAA
>CANJIC010000066.1 GCA_947474205.1 Planctomycetaceae bacterium
CAAGATGTTTTTCTTTTCGATGGCACCATCGCCGACAATATTTCCTACGGGCGCAAGCACGCCACGCAACATGACATTGAACAAGCCGCCATGCTGGCGTGTTGCCACGGCTTCATCAGTGAAATGCCAAAGCAATATCTCACGCGCATTGGCGAGCGCGGCGTGCGGCTTTCGGGCGGCCAGCGTCAACGCCTTGCCATCGCGCGCGCGGTGCTGGCTGATCCGCGCGTTCTGATTCTGGACGAGGCCACCAGCAATCTGGATGTTGAAAGTGAATTGTTTATTCAAGAGGGATTGGTCAACCTCATGCGCAATCGAACTTCTTTCGTCATCGCGCACCGTCTTTCAACCATCCGCAACGCGCACAAGATTGTGGTGCTCAAGAACGGTTTGGTGGCGGAGGTTGGCTCGCATGAGCAACTCATGGCGCGCGGCGGCTCCTATCACGACATGGTTGTCATTCAAACGTCGCGGCCTGAAACTAAAAAGGTGGAAGTGATTGAGCCAGTAGCGGCATCTTCACACGCCTGAGACGCGCCCACGCCACGCGCGACGACCGGTCTTTGCCAGCCACCAACTGCGCCATTGAATCATGGTCATCAACAACATGGTTGCTGGATGTAACGCCACGCCAATCCACGGCTGATGAAATCGAATCGCAAGCAGAGCGCGCGTGAGAATGCCGGCCAACAACGCCGCCAAGAAGCAACCCAACGCAATCGGAGGCAATTGCATTCCACAGAGCCACGCCACAAGCAGCGCCGCGGGAACAACATGGCCCAACACATGCAGCGTTGTGAACACAAGCAGTGTGGTCATGGAACCCAAACCTTCAAATGCGTTCTTGGCGAAACCTTTCCATGTCGCGGCAAATCCCTTGTACATGCGCACGCTTAGAACATCCGTGGCGTCAAACAAATCAGTGCGCCCGCCAACGGCGCGCACGGCGCGCGGCAATTGAATGCCATCATGCATGCTGTTCTTAAACGCGCGGTGGCCACCGGCGCGCAGCCACGCGTCGCGCTTGACAAGCAAATATTGTCCGCAGCCCGCGCCCAAACTTTGACGTGCGTCGCTGCGCATCAAGGCCATTGGCAAATAGCCCAGCAACATGAAATGAATCAGCGGCACCACCATGGCCTCACCCACGGAACCACACATTTGCCGCGGAAATGTGCTCACTAAATCGCTGTTGCTGTTCTGCGCGCATTGCAAGCCAAGCGCCACGGCGTGCGGCGCAAATCGAACATCGGCGTCGGTGAACAACAACCATTGCGCACTAGATGCTTGACCCATTTGCTCGCAACCCCACTGCTTGCCATTCCAACCCGCTTCCATTGGCGCAGTGGGAACGCTTCTGCATCGCGCGTCGCGCGCGGACATGGAGGCGATGATCGCGGGAGTTTCATCTTGGCTTTGGTCGTCGTATACCAGCACTTCAACGGCGACATGTTCGCTGGCAAGAATGCTTTGCACGCACGCTTGAATGTTGGCGGCCTCGTTGCGCGCGGGAACGCACACGGACACTTGCGCGCCGTTGCGTGTCAAGTTTTGTAGCGAGTTGTCTTTCTTGTTGTTTATTTTTTTGTTCGATAGAAAGTTGGCGCCACTTTTGGGCGCTTTGAACAACGCCAAGTTCACGCACGTCATGCCCAGCGGCAACGCGGCGCAGGACAGCGATCCAATCGCCAGAGTTTCAAGCAGCATGTTGCACGCGCCATTTCATGTTGTATTGTCAGCGCCGTGAATTGACTGGCGCAAGTCGATGTTTCATTTCTATGCCTGGAGTTTTTCCGCGCGCCTTCAGCCACAAGTCATACAAAGGATGGATTTTATTTCCGCGGTCGCCAAGAATGCTTTCAAACAAGTCGCTCTGGCGTAATTTCACCGCGTCCGCAAGCAACCGTTGATGAGATTCCATCACTTCGCCAAGCTGCCGCTGCCAACTTGCGGTGGAGGGCGTTTGGGGCGGCGCAATTTCGGCCACGCTCATAAATATTTCTGGTCGTTGATCCTGCCAGAATCCATATTCGCAAGAAATGCGCCACACACGCATGCTGGGGTTTTTAGCCAAGATGGCCGAGGCGCCCGGACGCGGACGAACCTCGTTGCGCACATCCACAAAGCGTCCTTGCGGCGTCAGCGAAATCATTGGCCGCGGCAATTCACCCAAACGTTTTTGCACATACTCCGTCATCTGCGTCAAGGAATCCGCGCGATCTGGATCAATTCCAAATAAACCACACTTGCGCAAAAATTGAAACCGCTCCAACTGTGTTCGATCCATCGGCGTGATATTGGTGCGATTCTTAAAATACAAATGTCGCAGCGCCAACATGACCATTGGGTCCCACCAACTGCAATGGTTCATGATCAACATGCTGGCGTTCTCCTCACGCGACAGCGCGTCAAAGGCCGGACGATTTCCAGCGAGCAACCGCACCGCGTAGAATTTTTTTTCAATCAACCTCTTGGCGTACCAACACACCATATTGGCGAAGCGCGCGTTCCACGCATCCTCGAGAATTTCGCCGCTCACAACGCGGCGGCCATTTCTTGCGCTGAAATTGATGAGGGCTTGGTGGTTGGCATATCTGGAATTGCCACGCCACAATCCTCGCACACCGCGCGCGCGGCGGTCACTCCGCTCATAAGAACCATGGGAACACCGGGTCCAGGATTGGTGCTTCCACCTGCCATATATAAATTGCGCAATACGCGGCTGCGATTGCGCGGCTTGAAGCCGCCATGCAAACGGCCGTGGCTGGCCAAACCATAAATGGCGCCGCCCTGCGCGTTGTACATGCGGTCAATTAAACTTGGCGTGAGATTTTTCTCAACCACAATGTGGCTCTCAATGTCCTGCATTCCAAATCGCTTTAGTTTCTCAAGAATCACTGGGCGATATTGCTCGAGCAATCCGCCGGGGCCATCCCACACTTGGTGCGCGCGCAAATACGGAGTGTGCACCAAAATATAAAGCGACTCGCAACCCGCGGGCGCCTGCGTGACATCGCTGCGGCTTGGAACGCACACATACAACGATGGATCGCGCGCGGGAATTCCCTGGGCGTAAATATCATCAAACTCCTGGGTGGAGTCACCGCTGAACATAAAGTTGTGATGCAGCATGTGGTCGTATTGGCGGTTTAATCCCAGATACAACACAACGCCGCTGCACGCAGGTGTATATTTTTTAGCGATGCGTTTCTGCTCGCGCGCGCCGCGTGGCGAAGACACAAGATCGCGGTAGGTGCGCTGCACATCGCAGTTGCTCACCACCACATCGGCCAACAATTCGCGGCCATCGTCTAGCGCAACACCAGTGGCTTGACCGCCCTGCTCCACAATTTTTTTCACGCCCACGCCGTTGAGCAGCGTGGCGTTCTCCTCGCGCAAAATGCGCTCCAAACTTTTCGCAACTTGACGCGTGCCGCCCATGCTGTACCAACAACCGTGATCCACTTGCGCCGAGGCGATTAGACCAAGAATGGCTGGCGCTAGAAATGGACTTGACCCCACATATTGCAGAAAGTGCTCGCTGAGTTGGCGCAAATGCGGCTCATGAATCCATCGATGCGCCGTCGCGGCAACCGTGCTGTGCAAACGCATGGCCAACACGTCGCCCATCAAACCCCCGCCCCGTGGAGGCGGCTTGCGGATTAAATCTGAAATGCCTTCAAGGTCCTTGTAAAAGAAAACCTTCTCGCTCAGGCTGTACATGCGGCGGCTCCACGCCACAAACTTTTCCCAACCTTCGCCCACCGCCGCGCCAGGAAATTGCCTATTCATGGCGCTCTTCATGGCCGCCACATCTGAAAGCAAATCAATTTGTGTTCCGTCCTCGTAGAAACATCTCCACTGCGGATCAAGGCGCACCAGTTGCAAATAATCTTCAACGCGTCGACCGCTGCGCAAAATAATTCCGCGCACCACATCAGGCATGGTGAGAATGGTGGGCCCCATGTCAAACTTGAAACCCTGCTCCTGAAGCACATTCATTTTGCCGCCCATGTGCGCGTTCTTTTCAACCACCGTCACGGCGAAGCCAGCGGTGGTTAACTCCACGGCGGAGGCAAGTCCCGCAAGTCCGCCGCCAATAATGATGGCCGTTGGTTTGGATGCGTTGCTTCTCATTTGGAAAATTCTTTTTTGGGTGGCGCCGACTTGTCATGCGGCTTCAATACCTGTTGATTCATGGACACGCCCGAATTATTTTTCCACGCCACGGGTTTGGCGCCACTGATCCATTTGATGAGCTTGCAAAGCCCCCGCACCGCGTCCGCGTTTGGCATGTCCGCCACAGGCAGCCACCGCGCCGTGGTGGTGGTGGCGACGGCGCGCGTGAGATGCATCAAGCCCTCAACGCCACGGCTTGCGCCCCAACCACTTTGACCAAATCCAGAAATGGCAAGCGCCGGATGTCCCGTTGGCAACACGCAGTCGTTCAACGTGATCACGCTCACGCCCAAGCGCAATTTCAATTCATCATCATTCATAATGCGGCGCGTGTCGCGCGTAAAAATACTGGCCGCCAAATTGTGCGCGCCATGGCCATGCAATTCAAGCGCTTGTTCGAAATCATCCACGGGCACAACGGCCAGCACTGGACCAAAATAATTTCCCTCCACCAGATTGGCTTCAATGGGGCAATCCACAATCGCAAGTGGCCGCAACCAACCCGCGCGCGCGCCATCCATCACACCAGAAAGACTGCGCGCACCGCACGCCACGGCTTGGCGCGTAAGTTCTTCACAACGCTGCGCGGCGGCGTGATCGATCAATTGCAATGGCCGCGCGCCCGCCGCATGCGGCGCCAGCGCCTCAAGAAATTTTCGATAACCACTTCGCAGCACAAATACGCGCCGCGGAGCCATGCATGTTTGCCCCGCGTTCATGGTGCACGCCATCCAAATACATTTGGCGGCCTTGATCATGTTGGCGTCGGCAAGCACAAACGCGGAATCTTGCCCGCTCAGTTCCAAAGTTGAAGAAGTCAATGTCTCGGCGCAATGCGCGGCCACGGCCCGCCCCGTGGAAGTTCCACCTGTGAATATCACATGATCAAATCCGCCAGCCTCTAGCGCGTCGCGGCCCGCTTGCGGCGAACAACCAATCACTTGCAACACGCCGTCTGGCAATCCGCACGCCTGCGCAATGTCAAGCAACAGCGCTTGACTGCGCGGACTTCGCTCCGACGGTTTCACAACCACTGTGTTGCCCGCGACAATGGCTTGCAACAATTGAATTCCAAGAAGCCCCACCGGATAATTCCATGTGGCAATGATCAACACACGGCCAAGTGGCACCCTACTCACGCGCAACGATCGACCCATCATCCACCAAGGCTTGCCGCCCATGCGCCGCGTTTTTAAAATGGCGCGTGCGCGCTTTCTGTGCCAACGGATCGCCGCGATCACTGGCAGCAACTCGCTGACATACGCCTCTTCTATGGGCTTTCCAATTTCATCGGAAATTTGTTGCGCCATTTCCATGGCATGAAATGCGACAGCTGACTCGAACTTGCGCAGCCAGGCTTGGCGCGCATTCCAAAGAAAAGTCGCACTTGGATGTCTAGACTGCAAAGTGCCCATGAGAGTTTAAGTTTAACCTACAACATTATTCGCCTGCCTTGCGCTTACAGATTCACAACGCTTTTTTTCATAGCCACGCCTAACATTCTCCCCAACGCAACTGCAAATTACACCCACATGATCTTGTCCCAACCTCACTCACAACATGTATCCGATGTCGCCATTGTTGGCGCGGGCCCCGGCGGACTAGCCGCGGCGCTTATTCTTGCTGCCAGTGGCGCCAGCGTTGATATCTACGAGTCGCAACCCGCGGTTGGTGGTCGCTCGCGTCGGCTCACGCTTGACGGCGATGAAGGTCAATACCACTTTGATGTCGGTCCAACTTTTTTCATGATGCCCTATGTGCTTGATGAAATCTTGGCGTCCGCGGGCAGCAAACTTTCCGAGCGCGTTGAACTTCAGCGACTTGATCCCATGTATCGATTGCTGCTTGGGCGACCTGATCAAGCGCCAATCACGCTCGACACCACGCAAGATTTGCGCTTGATGGAGCAACGCCTGAGCGCCATTGAACCGCATGATGGCCCCGCGTTTCTAAAATTTATCAGCGACAACCGCCGCAAGCTGCAGGCCATGACTCCATTGCTGCGCAGTCCCATTCGCAGCGTGTTGGATTTGTGCAGCGTGGACAACATGCGCGCCGGAACGCATCTTCGACCGTGGCAAAGTTTGTATGAACACCTGCGCGGCTATTTCCAAAATCCGCACATTCGCCTGGCGCTTTCATTTCAAAGCAAGTATTTGGGAATGAGCCCCTTCGAGTGCCCTGAACTGTTCAGCATTCTTCCTTTCATTGAATATGAATATGGAATCTGGCATCCGCGCGGCGGCTGCAACGCCATCATGAACGCCATGCGCGAAATTGCCGAGGAGCTTGGCGTGCGATTTCATTTTAATTCGCCGGTGGACACAATAGAATTTGAAGGTCGTCAAGCCGTGGGCGTGCGCGTGAACGGCGCGCTGCATCGACACAAGCACGTGGTCATTAACGCCGACGCCGCCGCCGCCATGAAGCGCATGATTCCAGAATCACTTCGCGGCGCGTGGAGCGACCAAAGCATTGACCGCAAAAAATATTCCTGCTCCACCTTCATGATGTATCTAGGAGTGGACGGCGAGGTTGAACTTCCCCACCACACCATTTACGCCAGCCGACAGTACGAGCAAAATTTGCGCGACATTTCCAGCAACGGCGTGTTGAGCGAGGATCCATCCATGTATGTCTGCAATCCATCGCGCCTTGACGATTCGATGGCGCCCAGCGGACACAGCGCGCTGTACATTTTGGTGCCCACGCCCAACACGCAACCCGGCGTGAATCACGTGGACTGGAATTCCAGCAGCGCAACCTTGCGCGAGCGAACGCTGGATCAACTTGAAACAATTTTTGGCGTTGGCGATATCCGCGGCCGCATCCGCGCCGAGAAACATATCACGCCCAATGATTGGGCCGCCGAGGGAATTCAATATGGAGCCACTTTTAATTTGGCGCACACGCTGGGGCAAATGCTGCACAAGCGACCGCAACACAAAATGCGCGGCGTTGAAGGAACTTGGTTTGTCGGCGGCGGCACGCATCCAGGCTCTGGGTTGCCCGTCATTTTCCTTTCATCGCAAATCACCGCGCGGCTTCTGTGCGCGGAGCTTGGCCTGAATTGCGCGCTTGATACTCCATCAACTCGCCACAGCGGTATGCTCCAACCGTGGACATCACCTACGGTCAATATCTAAAAGTTCAAGAGCTTCTTTCGCTGCAACAACCCGTCGGCACGCCGGTGGAGCATGATGAAACTTTATTCATCATCATTCATCAGGTGTATGAACTGTGGTTCAAGCAGCAATTGCACGAAGGCCAACACTTGCGGGAACTTTTTGTTCAAGGCCGCATGGAGGAGGCGGCGTCCACGTTGGCGCGCATGCTGAAAATTCTCAAGACCATGGTGGCGCAAATTGATGTGCTTGAAACAATGACGCCAGTTTCGTTCCTGGCATTTCGAAGTTTCCTGACCAACGCCAGTGGATTTCAAAGTTGGCAATTTCGCGCGTTTGAATTTTTCCTGGGCAAACGAAATCTGAAAGTGATTGAGCGCTACCCCGCCGCAAGCGCCGAGCGCCTGGCGCTGGATGAACACGCCAAACTTCCAACGCTGTGGTCTGGTTTCATTCAATGCCTGGCAAAAATGGGCGAAAATGTGCCTGCTTCCGCCCTGCAGCGCGAAACAACCGCCGCGACAATTTCAGATCCAGAACTGCAAGAACTGCTGCTGCGCGTGTACCACAAGCCCGGTCCGCTTCGCGGCATGTGCGAAATGCTGGTCGACTTTGACGAGGGCATTCAAGAGTGGCGCTATCGACATGTGAAGATGGTGGAGCGCACCATTGGCACAAAAACTGGAACGGGCGGATCGCCTGGTGTGGACTATTTGCGCTCGACATTGTTTCAACCGATCTTTCCCGATCTGTGGGAAATTCGCGCGCAACTGTAAACAGCTATTTTTGTGCGCATAGCAAGGGCAAATGCGCAATGTGCGCTCTTGCAAAATAATTGGCGAAATAGTTGGCGAAATAGTTGGCGAACTTGCGCGGGTCAATATGAGTGAAAGTGTCGCCAGCAAAAGACACTTCTTCGCCGCGCGGGCAATCCGTTAGCGGAAAGAACTTCCCGCGGCGTTGGTTACACGCACGCGGCCATTGTCCAAATCCCACACCGCGGCCTCGGCTTTAATTGGCGAACCCTTGCCCTTCTGCATCACGCTGATGGCGCGACCAGGCCGCGCCGTTAGCGTTGCCACTTTGGTTCGCAAGTCGTAATCAAATGCGTCGCACTCCACATCCACATCGGGAGTCCTGACAAAAACCCTTCCAAGCGCGCGAATTCGCAGCAATTTCACGGGCGCGCCAAAATCAACCGGCGTGGCCTCCGTGGCCTCGGCCTTCACTGGCGCGGCCTCCAAACGTTCCACCGTATTTTCAAGTTGATCGGCCGTCAGCGTCAGCGTGTCTTGCGCGCGCAGACCCGCGTGGATTAATTCAACGCCGCCATCAAGCGTAATGCGATAGCGCGTTTCACCATCGCGGTTCATGACAAGCGAATTGTCCCAGCGGAATCGAGTCGAACCACGCGCATCAAACAATGAAGGCGGCGCGGGCTTGGCGCCTTCATCGTCGCGGTCAAAAACTAAAAGCGTTCCAGCCGTTGGAACATTCGACTCGCCAGTGATGACATTGTGAATCACCTCGCTCGACATCAATCGAAATAAACGCGGCTCATCGGTGCGATCGTCACGGCCCCACGCGCGGCTATCTATGCGAACTTCTCCAATGCCATGAATTTGCTGCAGCGATGAAGTCTCCGAACTCAAGCCGCTTCGCTTGGCGGCGTCGCCAGCTAGATCAAGCGCGTTGGTGTCGCGGCCCAATGTCAAAACCGCTTGATTCGCCGTGAATTGATCCAGTTCCCGCACGGTGCGATCGGCGATGGCGCGCACATTGCCGTGCAAATCCAACGTGGCGCGGCCAACTTTATCTTTGACATACTTCAGTCCATCATTCCACAAGGCCTCCATTTGCGGCTTCTCTGGAATCACCGGTCGCGCCACGGGCTTGGGCGCGGAATCCGC
>CANJIC010000067.1 GCA_947474205.1 Planctomycetaceae bacterium
ACGCAGGTTCAGAGACTTCGGAGCCGACTTGCGTGCCCTCAACAAGTTGGTCGTACAGGCGGAATTTTAAAGCAAAAACACCATTGGCAGCTAGTCCGTTCTGCCGCAATTGTCCCTGATAAGAGAACGCTGTTCCGATAGGAATTGCCGAAAAAGATGGCTTGCTGGTATTGCTTGCACTCAAGGGCGATAAAGGCCCGAATACAAGTGATGACGCCAAAACGAAACCTACGCGCAAACCAATTGACTTCTTTGACATTTTGTAACCCCTAAACGTAAGAACTTAAAACAACAAGGAGCAGTGAAATTCAGAAATTGAACTACCAAAGCTTAAAGATCTGAAGTCTAGTTATTGCACTAATTTGATACAAAGTCAAATAATTCTTTTGACATTTCCAAATATTGTTGTAATTTCGAGCCGCAGCGTGTGTTTATTCCGTTTCTATTTACCAATGTAAATTTTATGTTCAATCAAAAAATATCAAATAAAATTCTTTGTGCGTCCCTTCGTGGCGGCCTTGTCAGTCTTGTGGCAGCATTGGGCCTTTCTGAAAGCGTGATGGCTCAGAGTAGTATTGAAATCACAAACTCATCCACGTCCGGTGGCGGAGGTTCCTCATCAGGTGGAGCATTCGCTGTTGTAGGGACGATCGGTCAAGCAGCTACTGGACCGATTAGCGGCGGTGAATTTCAGTTCATGAGCGGCTATCTGGCGACCAACAGCGTGGTGTACTTAGAATCCGATTTAAACTGCGATGGCGTAACGAATGCCGGCGATCTTGGTGATTTACTCAGTCGTTGGGGTGATTGTCCAAATCAGAACACTGGTTGCGTTGGCGACATAAATTCAGATTCCACCATTGATGCAATCGATCTTGGCAGGATGCTATTGGATTGGGGTTGAGAGTAAAAGCTTTAGGCTGAACTCTCACCGATCTAGCCGCGCACCAGTTGCAAAATCTTTTTAGGCTTCACAATCAGAATCCTTGTTTGGATCGAAGGTACATTTATTTTTTCTTCAACATGGCGCCGAATGCGTCGGCCATGGTCTTTAAACCAAGTTGCGCGCTTCCCCAGTCGCTCAATTTTTCAGAACTAAAGCGCTGGGTGTTTTGCGTGTCGGCGTAGGCCGCAAATGGCGCGCCATCTTTGCCGTCAAGTGCGTAGATCTCGCACGCAACATAGCCATAGCCCCTACCGCGCATCTGACTTTGTGGCGCAATGTTGAGCGCTGGAACATTTTCCTTCAAGCCAGTGATCGACGCGCGAATTTCCAACACGCCTGGACCAACGGCCGCCGCGACAGGCAACCCAACCGCGCCAATGATGTCGTTGCGGAACTGAATAGAAAGTTTGCTGGCCTCGTCAGGATTGTCGCCGTTGGCTTCAATTTTTACTTCTTGAACAAGCACTGACTTGAAAGCGCTCAGGTCCGTCATTGGATTTTTGTAGGAGTGAATTTCCGTGCTCTTGTTGTAGTCCAAAGGAAACTTCGCGGGAATGAAGCCAGTCAACTCCACATTGGTGCCTTTGTTGCAAGCGGAGCACATCACGGCAAGACATACGGCGGCGGCAAAATTGATGAATTTCATTTGGATTTCCTTTGAATTATGTGATGCATGACAGGTGTCAACTATAACTACAAAGTGAATGTGCGGCTTGCGGCGTAAACGCTTGACGCAAAGTGCTTGGCGAATTCAATTGAAGTGAATAACGCCCGAAAAAGTTACGGCACAAATCGTGGCGGCGGCGGCGCAGTCACCGTGACGCCATCAATGATTATTTTCCAGGCGTGCAATGAATTATGCGTGGGACCCACAGCGCCGTACAGCGTGTCACCTTCAAGTGGATGCTCCAAGTACGCGAAGCCCGCGCGAATTTGATGGCGCCGGCCTGGTCCGATCAATTCAACTTCAACCACATCCACGCCGCGGGCGACAATGTGGCGCAGAACTTTCCACTTGCAACGGCCGCCGGTTTCCCATGAACCCGCGCGCGACACCGATACTTTCGCGGAGCGTTTGTAGCGGCCCTCAAAGTGAAGACGGAAATTTCCTTCCTTGTCCAAACCACCTTTGACCAACGCCAAATATGTTTTCGCAATGGCTCCGTCGGCGCCGCCCATGGCCGTGCGCAAGCGCTCATGCGCCTCCAACGTTTTTGCAATCAGCAAGCAACCGGAAGTTCCCTGATCCAGTCGATGGCACAAACCTGCCTCTGGAATGCTCTGCGAAGATGGTTCGCGGCGCTCACGCCACGCTTGCACGCTTTGGTCGTGATCAGTTTGGGTAATTTCAGTTTGGCTTTTTTTAGTTTGGCTATGCGCAGCTTGGACCCGCTCGCCCTGCTCTGCGGCGTCATTCTCACCCTTGTCAACTTGGCGCGAAACACTGTGCCAACCCGCTGGTTTATTCACAACCAGCCACTCCTTGGTTTCATGCAACACCGTGGGCGGCGAGTTGTGGGTTGCCACTTGATCGTTCATGCGAGCAGAGTAACAACCGCAACGATTGCCAACAGTTTCGTACACTCTTGCCATGGCGTACTACACCAGCATGGGCAAATTTCCCGCGAAGCGACACACTCAATTTCGCAGACCCGACGGCGCGCTCTACTCCGAGGAAGTCTTCGGCACCGAGGGCTTTGTCGGTCCAACCAGCACGCTCTACCACATTCATGCGCCCACGCAGGTGATTGGCTGGGAGCCGCTCTACGAAACCAAGCCCGTGTACGTGGAACAATCCGTCATGCGCATGCGGCACATCAAGACCGCGGCCATGAAAGCCAAGGGCGATCCAATCACTGGCCGCGTTGTGTTGTTCGGAAACAGCGATGTTGAAATGTTTGCGTGCGTTCCCGCCGAGAGCATGCCCTACCACTTCAAGAATGGCCAAGCCGATGAATGTTTGTTCATTCACTTTGGTAGTGGAACGCTAGAGACAACTTTTGGCACGCTGAAGTTTGGTCCGCGCGATTACTTGATCATTCCCAAGGGCGTGATTTACAAAATGACTTTCAACAAGCCCGCGGCTGGCGAACCAGAGGCGCGCTTCATTGGATTTGAAACCGCAAATGGCAGTCATATTCTGCCGCCAAAGCGTTACTTGTCAAAAACCACCGCGCAATTTTTGGAACACGCGCCCTACTGCGAGCGCGACTTGCGCCTTCCACAAGAGCCTTTGCACTTTGATCAATCCGGCAAGTTTGAAGTTCGCATTAAGAGCCGCGACCAAGTGCATCGCTACTACTACAAGCATCATCCATGCGATGTGGTTGGTTGGGACGGTTGCTATTACCCATACGCGTTCAACATTGACGACTTCAGTCCCATTGTGGCCAAGCATCACATGCCGCCGCCAACGCACCAAACATTTGAAGGTCACAACTTTGTGATTTGTTCGTTCTGTCCGCGCCTGCTTGATTTCCATCCGCAGGCCATTGTGCTTCCGTACAACCATTCCAATTTGGATTCGGATGAGGTGCTGTATTACGTGCACGGCAATTACAAGGCGCGCCGCGGCATTGAAGTTTCGTCCATGACTTTGCATCCGCAAGGCATTCCGCATGGACCGCATCCAGGCACAATTGAGAAAAGTATTGGCGCCACGGTGACTGATGAACTGGCCGTCATGTGTGACACATTTCGTCCACTGTTTCCAACGCAGGCCGCGCTTGGACTTGATGATTTGGCGTATCCAAATAGTTGGGAAGATGACACTGTGCCAGGCGCGCCCGCTGGCGCAACCCCCGCCAAAGATGCCAAGCCGCAAGGACCAAAAAGTGCGAATACGTGGGAATAATTCAGGAAATCAATGCGTCATTCAAACGGGTTTTCAAGCCCCAATTCAAGGCGAGTCAACCAAACAAACAAGGCGTGGAATTAGGATTCAAACTTGTATTCAATATGGAATTCACATTATGAAATTGTCAATCAAACTTGGAATTGTTGTGTTGATGTTGGCCAGTATTGTGGGGTTTGTGGCGTTGAATAATTCATCGCAAGACACCGGCGCTTCCGCGGCCAACAAGAGCGCAGTGCGCAAAGCGCCGTCGGGATTGCCACTTGAGACCGTGACCATTGGCGGCAAGAAATTTGAGTTGGAAGTTGCGGCCGACGTGCCAAGTCGCACGCGCGGGTTGGGCAAGCGCGCCTCGGTGCCCGCTGGCACGGGAATGATCTTTGTGTTCAAAGTGTCCGACATGCTGAGTTTTTGGATGTACGACTGCTTGACTGACATGGATATTGCCTATGTTGATCGCGCAGGCAAAGTTGTTTCTATTGACACCATGAAAGCGGAGCCACTGAAAGCGGCGGGCGAAACTGAGGAAGCCTACCGCGCGCGCTTAAAACACTATCCAGCCGCGGCCGAAGGTTTGTACGCCATTGAGTTGCCGCCTGGCGATTTCACCAAGTTGGGCGTGAAGGCTGGCGACATGATTACGCTGGACCACGCCAAGTTAAAAAGCTATTTACGGTGAGTGATTTGAAGCGCGCGCATTTGCATTTCAACTCTGGCTCGCGCGCATTTGAAATTGTGTTGTTCAATTCTGCGTCGCGCAAATTCATGTTGGAATTTGCGGCGAGCATTTTGCACGCAAGCTGAATGTGTTTATTGCGCGGGAAGTATTCGCCCGCGGCATTCACCCAAGCCAATGCGCGGAAGATTGCCTTTGGCGGGCAGCCAGCCACGAATAATAATTTCATCGCCGTCATCAATGAATTTTCGGCTGCTTCCATCGGGCAATTGCAGTGGTTCCGTTCCACGCCATGTGCGCTCCAGCATGCTGCCGCGACTGTCTGGCGTTGTGCCGCTGACCGTTCCGCTACCCATTAAATCACCCGCGTTCATGGGGCAACCCGTGGATGTGTGGTGCGCCAACATTTGTGAAAGCGTCCAGTACATGTCGCGGTAGGAACCGCGGCTGATTTCAAACGGCGCGATATTTTTCTCACGCATGGAGGGGCTCACAATAGACACCGACAATTGCAAATCAAATGTGAAGTCGTCTTTCCACACCAAGTACGGCAAGTTCGCGGGCGCGTCGGCCTCACGAACGGGGCCGCGTTCAAACCACGGCTCAATGGCGTCAAGCGTGACAATCCACGGCGACACTGTGCTGGCAAAATTCTTGGCGTTGAATGGACCAAGCGGTTGGTACTCCCACTTCTGCACATCGCGCGCGCTCCAATCATTGAGCAAGCACACGCCGAACAAATGCGCGCGCGAATGTGCAATGTCAATGCGCTCACCCATGGCGTTGCCCTTGCCCACATACACGCCGACTTCAAGTTCATAATCTAGAAGGCGCACCGCTCCAAATGTTGGCGGACCATCGTCGGTAGCGGAAGTTTGACCCATGGGTCGGCGAACATCAACACCACTGACAACAATGGAACTGCCTCGACCGTGATATCCAACCGGCAAGTGGCGCCAATTTGGAAGCAGCGGATTGTCGGGGCGGAACATTTTTCCAACATTGGTGGCGTGGTGAATACTGGCGTAAAAGTCGGTGTAATCGCCAATTTTTGCGGGCAACATCATGGCCACGTTCTTGGCGGGCACAACAATGTCGGCAACTTTGTTGTGATCCTGCAAGGCGCGTTCTTCGCTGGACAACAGCTTTGTAATTTCCGCGCGCGCAGCTTTCCATGCGGCATTTCCCAAGTTCATGAATTCGTTCAGCGAATGGCAACGCAGCGCAGCTTGAACACTTGGGGCAAGAGTCGCAAGAAATCCATGGCCAAGCGCCTCATGCACATCAAGCACATGATCGCCTATGGCAACGCCAATGCGAGCGCCGCCCGCGCGGTCCGCGCGCGTGAAACAACCCCAAGGCAAATTCGCCAACGGGAAATCGCACTCCGATGCTTGCGCCGACGCAACCCAACTTGATTTCATGAAGCCGTCTCCCCAAGACGAATTAAACCCAGTCGATTCAGATCGGCGACTGGCTCGTCGAAAGAGCAACTGCCAAACGAGCGGATGAATTTCTTGCGCGCATCCATGATTTGTTTAATCGTCAAGCGATAGTCCTTGTATTTCAAACCTTCGGCGGTGAAGACAAATTGTTTTTCATCGCTCTCGCACAGAACCTTGACCAACTTCTCGCCCTTGGCCAAATCATGAAACGCCAAACACGCGCCAACGAACACGTTGAAGAAACCAAATTGCTCGCAGCCCAAGGTTGTGGACATGTTGCGCGCTGGATGATGCAAGCCCGCCGTCGCCTTGAAGAGCGCCTTTGTCGCTGCGGCAGCTTCAATGAAAACAGCCAGCGCTTCCGCTGTTGGATGCGCATTTGCTGTCATTCCACCCGTGCGAATTTTGGCGCCAACGTCATACCCCCCAAGCGCCGCGATCATGCCGCGCGGATCCTTGTCCCAAGGAATTTCCACCCACGCTTCGTACTCGTCGGGGATTAATTCAATCAACTCGGAAATCATTTCGCTATCGGTTGCTTTTGTTTCAATGGCCTCGATATGAACTGGCGTTCCGCCCTTCTTTTTGTAGAAGGTGTTGAACTCGTCGATTTGCTCAAGGTCGCGCTCAAGTTCTGGATCATCAAGCGAAGAGACAAGCGCAGTCACGCGCCACATTTGATCGTTGTTGTCCGTGGTTGACTTGGGCCACAGCGGCGCGGCGAATTTTTCAAACTCGGAAAGTCGCTTGGCGGGAATCACAATGCGCGACAGCAACCAGCGCTCGGGAGTCTCGCGGTGCTTGGCGAACATCTCAACCGTTTTCTCCATGGAGTACGAGGCGGGCGGAAATAAACCCGCGTAGTCAATGGAACCTTCAAGCAATCGTGTAAGACCAATCATGTGGCGAAGAGTACGGGGAAATGTAATTTGATGCGAATTTTTCATGCGTCTAATCGCCTCATATCGCTACTATTAAGCCATGATTGAATGGACACGCGTGACCGATTTTGTTTTGCGTTTATCACACAGGCCGGGCGAACTGGCTCGTCTGCTCACCCAAATGCGCGAGGCGGATGTGGAAATTGTGGGAATGTGGGGACCCGTGATTGGCCGCGCATCGGTGGGATTTCATTTCATTGCGCAAAGCGCTGATCAATTTCGATCCTTCGCAAGCGACGCCGAAATTCCGATCACGGAAATCATCGCGTTTCTGATCAATGACACAAACACGGGCGGAAGTTTCTCGGCTCGGTTGGACTCGATCGCTGGCGCCGGAATTAATATTGAAACTATTCAAAGTCTCACAATCGATGGCTCATTATCTGCGGTGATTTGGGTGAATGAAAGCGACGAAGCGCGCTTGATTGAAATTCTAAGTAAATCGTAAATCGTTTTTCGGGGCGCACGAAATTGGCGACACGCAATCCAGAACAGTGACGCGCTAGTTTGTTCACAACAACGCAATGGCCACTTCGCTGGCCAACATGCGGCCACGCGCGGTCAAGCGCAGGCGCGCATCCACTTGCTCAAGCAAACCATCGGCGCTGAATTTGGCGATGGCAATTCGCCGCACGGTTGCGCGCGCGCCCTTGGACAGCAATTCCTGCACGCGCTCGCTCGCCATTCCATCAATCAAGCGCAAGCCCATCATGAATGTTTCGCCAACTTGGCCATCAACATCAAGTCGCTCCACATCTTGAACGGGCGCAAAGCCGCTGGTCTCTAGCCAATCCGAAAGCCGCGGCACATTGCGCCAACGCAGTCCATCCACATGGCCGCTTGCCGCTGGTCCCGCGGCGAACCAATTGCAATTGTTCCAATACAAAATATTGTGCTGACATTCATGACCCGGCTTGGCCCAATTTGAAATTTCATAATGTTCGTAGCCCGCATCGCCCAACATGCGCGCCGCAAGTTCATGCATTTCCACTTCTAAATCCTCGCCAATCGCCTTGATTTCACCGCGTTGATGGCGCACGCCAAGCGGCGTGTTGGATTCATACATCAATCCATAACACGACATGTGCTCGGGGTTCAACTCCAACGTGGCCGCAAGATCGCGCCGCCACAAATCAATCGTGGCGCCGGGCACGGCGTAAATTAAATCCAAATTGATGGCTTTGATACCCGCTTGGCGCAAGCGACCCACGGCGCGTCCAACCGAGGCTGGATCATGCGTGCGCTCCAACGCCGCGAGCAATTCTGGTTGGAAACTTTGCGCGCCCAGCGAAACACGCGTGACACAATGTTTGGCCAACACCGCGGCAATCTCTTCGCTGACCGTTTCAGGATTCGCCTCCACGGTCCACTCTGCGCCAGCGCGCCACTTCAACAGGCCGCGAATGGCCGACAACATTCGATCAAGCAACTCAGGTCGCAACATGGTTGGAGTACCGCCGCCAACAAAAAGCGTTTGCAACTCACCACGCTGCACGCGCGCCCATTGCTGCAATTCATTTTCCATGCGCTCCACAAAAATTTCCTGGCGATCTTGCGCATCGACAAAAGAATAAAAATCACAGTAATGACATTTGTGGCGGCAAAATGGAACGTGCACATACATGCCGTCGCCACGCGCGCCGTCGGCTGGCAACTGGGCGCCTAATTCCACGGGCAACGCCGCGTTGGTGGGAGCCATGGGTAACGATGTTGTGGCGGCTGTAACTTTCACAATGCGCACAATAGACGCTTGGGTGGAAATGACGAATTGCAAAAATCATGATCACGGCGTGCTGACATAGAATCTCAATCGCGCGGGAAAATGCTCCAAGAATGAAAGTCCGTATTTGAATCTGCCGTATCTAATAAACAGCCGCATTTTGCCTGCAATAACGCTACAAATCGCCAAGCCCATCCCGTAGGATCACACCGTGAAAGAAATTAAAAATACAGCCGTTGTGGGTTTGCAATGGGGCGACGAAGGCAAGGGCAAGATTGTCGACCTGCTGACTTCGCAACACGATGTGATTGTGCGCTACAACGGCGGCGCCAACGCCGGCCACAGCGTGGTGGTGGACAAGGAACGCTACGCGCTGCATCTGGTGCCCAGCGGAATTTTGCACGCGGACAAATCATGCGTGATTGGCAACGGCGTGGTGGTTGATCCAGAAAAATTGCTGGAGGAAATTGACGGCCTGCGCAAGCGCGGCGTGCGCGTGGCGGACAATTTGCAAGTCAGCGATCGCGCGCACGCGGTGCTTCCGTATCACAAGGAGCAAGACGCGGCGCTTGAGGAATATCTCGCCAGCGTCACCGAGCACGACGCGGGAAGTTTGGCCATTGGAACAACT
>CANJIC010000068.1 GCA_947474205.1 Planctomycetaceae bacterium
CCGCGAACCAAGCACGCGCATAATGACTTCGTTTGAAATCACATCCATGCGAATCTGCGCCTCGCCTTGCACATTGGTCGAGCCCTCTTGACCGATCACGCCTTGCAAGCGCACGTGTCGAACTTTGAAGGCGATAATTTTTGCGGCCAATGAAATAGCCGAAATGATCCAACTCAATTCACCAGTGGCGCTTGGATAGCGTTGTTCTTCTTCAATAATAAAACTTTGCAAGCTGACCAAATTGTCGGTCACCACGTCCTTGCGCTTTGATTGCGCGCGCGCGGATTTCTTCACCTTGGAAACACCACTGGCAACCAACTTAGTTTTACGCTTTTTCACGGGCTTTGATTTAGTTTTCTTCATCTTGGCGGCGGGCATGCATTGACTCCATATGGGGCAAGAACAAGCCCCAAACTCAGGCTACCATCCGCCTCCCAACATGTGCGCGATTGGCGCGTTGCATGCTGGCGTAATTGGCATTGCTTGAGTCACACTTCTGGCAACGCACATCACCCACTCACTTTCTTAGGAGCACTTTATGAACCATCCCGTCATTCTTGCCGCGCGCCGCACACCTATTGGAAAGTTTGGCGGTTCGCTGGCCAAAGTTCCTGCGCCGCAACTTGGCGCGTTCGCTATTGCCGCCGCGCTTGCCGATGTGCCCGCCGCCAAAGCTGGCATAGAGGAATGCGTAATGGGTTGCGTATTGCAAGCGGGTGTAGGACAAAATCCTGCGCGTCAAGCTGGCTTGAAAGCCGGTTTGCCCGACACGCTCAACGCAACAACCGTGAACAAAGTCTGCGGCTCTGGTTTGCAAGCCGTTATGCAAATGGCGGCCAGCATTAAGGCCGGCGACATTCAATGCGGCGTGGCCGGCGGCATGGAGAACATGGATCTTGCGCCGCACTTCGCGCATATTCGCGCGGGCGTTCGTTTTGGCGACGCCAAGTTCATCGACCACATGTCCGCCGACGGTCTCACATGCGCCTTTGAAAAATGGGGCATGGGTTTTGCAGCTGATTACACGGCAAAAACCGCTGGTGTGACGCGCGAGGCGCAGGACAAGTTCAGCGTGCAAAGCCATCTGCGCGCCGCGCAAGCCACCAAGGACGGCTTCTACAAAGCGGAAATTATTGCGCTCACCGCCGAGCAGATTTCACAGAAGCAAGGCCTTGATGCGGACGAAGGTTTCCGCGGCGACTCCAATCTTGAGTCGCTGACTAAGTTGCGCGCTTCGTTTGAAAAAGATGGAACGGTGACGGCTGGAAACTCCAGTCAAATTTCCGACGGCGCCGCCGCGGTGATTGTTGCAAGCGAGGCCTACGCCAAGAGCATTGGCGCCAAGCCACTTGCAAAAATTATTGATTACAACACAGCAGGCGTTGCGCCCAAGGATTTATTCTTTGCGCCCAAACTTGGCATTGAAATGTTGCTCAAGAAAAACAATCTGTCCGTGAAAGACATTGACCTGTTCGAAGTGAACGAGGCGTTTGCCGCGCAAGTGTTGGCCGATGTCACTCCGCTAGGTATCCCGCATGAAAAGCTGAACATTTGCGGCGGCGGCGTTGCGCTTGGCCACCCCATTGGCGCTAGCGGCGCGCGTATTTTGGTCACGCTGATTCACCAACTGAAACGCACAGGCGGCAAACGCGGCATTTGTTCGCTGTGCCTTGGCGGCGGCAACGCGGTGAGCATGCTGATTGAAATGTGCGCGTAAAAAGTTGCCGCCATGATGACTCCATGTTCGGTTCATGCGTGAGGTAATGTGCGGCGGCGGCCATGAAAACCACCATACGTTTCGTATTCGTTTCATCAACAATATTTTGAGTCGCATTTGAACTTGAAGTCACACATTGTGACCTCAAGTTGCTCCATTCTTTCAGCGTCAATTCTTTGAGCAACCGCGCAAATGCAAACCAAATTCCCGCGTCGCAGAAAGGGTGGCACCACAAGCGAGTTTAGCACCCGCGCAAGCCCCGCTTGCGCGGGGTGCGTTGTCTGAGCGACTGGTGCCACCCTTTCTGCAAAGCGTTTCACTTGCTTGAAAGCAGCGAGTTGCTTGAGCGCCTTATAGGGGCAACCTCTTTCATCCAGCGCGAGTTGTCTGAGCGCCAAAATGCAAGTGCACTATTCTTTCTTGCGTGACCACGCCGGAACAATTCAATTCGAACTCCGAGCCGCCAGAGCAAATGATGTTGGGCGGTCCGAGACCGCGGCTTGAAGAATTCTTTCGCATTATGCGCATTGGACTGGAATTTTTAAATGGATTCCGCAAGTTGCACTTCGCTGGTCCGTGCGTCACGGTGTTTGGCAGCGCGCGCTTTCAAGAGGACAACAAGTGGTACCAACTCGCGCGACAAGTTGGCGCGGAACTTGGTCGGCGCGGTTTCACCGTGATGACTGGAGGCGGTCCCGGCATTATGGAAGCCGCCAATCGCGGCGCGCGCGATGTGAAGGCTCCAAGCATTGGCTGCAACATTGTGCTACCGCATGAGCAAATCGAGAATCCATATTGCGACACCACCGTGTGGTTTCGATATTTCTTTATCCGCAAAGTGATGCTGGTGAAATATTCTTACGGCTTTGTGGTTATGCCGGGCGGCTTTGGAACGCTGGATGAATTCTTTGAGGCCATCACGTTGGTGCAAACTAAAAAGATCGCCGACTTTCCAATTGTCTTAATGGGACGCGACTATTGGAACGGGCTTTTCAAGTTCATTGATCAACGTCTCATTCCAGAGGGCGCGATCTCGGCCACGGATACGTCAATGTATCGAATCACGGACAATCCTATCGAAGCCGCTGACTACATCAGCGAAACCGCGCGCCGCAGATTTGGCTTGAAATATGGGGAAAAGGTGGCGCGTCGTTGGTGGCTGTTTGAATAAAGATTTGCAGATTGGATTTGAATATCTCCACATGCTGCGGGCTTCAAATGTTGCGGGGTCTGAATATTGCGGCTTCAAATGTTGCGGGCACTTTACATCGCAACGCGCTTAGACTGCGCGCATGAACCCCGCCGACTTCAGTGATCAGCTCGTCATTCGCCTTTCCCACACCGATGCCGCGGGTGTCCTTTTTTATCCCAAGATTTTTGAGATTGAACAGGAACTGTTTGAGAAATGGTTGGAAGCCGGAGGTTTCAGTTTGCGATCCATGCTTGATGGGTCGCTAGCGCCCACTCCAATCGTGCATTGCGAAGGCAATTATAAAATACCGGCGCGCGTGGGTGACCGCCTCTCGGCAAAAATAAGCGGCGTGCATGTTGGCCGTAGCAGTTACACCTTGGCATGGACTTTTTCAATTGATGGAAAAATGGCAATGCAAGCGCAAGTGAAACGCGTGGCCATGAATGTCGCAACTGGCGGCAGCGTTGACTTGCCCGAGGCGTTTCGAAAGTGGGTTGTGGAAACTCAAAACCGCACCGCGCAGATTTCGTAAGACAATTTAATCAAGTTGGCGAAAGCGCTCGCCCTGCGCAAGCCGCTGCGCCAATGCGGCGCGCGAATGCTTCATGCGCGAAGCGTCATCAATTGGCATTTCCAAAAACATGTCTGGAATAAGAAATGGTTCCAGTGTTTGACGAAGTTGCTCCGCCAGCGACATGCGTGGCGCATTACGAGTTGGCGTGTTGCCGTGCGGTGAATTGCTGTGCGACGCTTGAACAAATTGCACAAACGCAACTGGACGCATTCCCCACTTTTCATGGGAAATTCCAACAACGCAGCATGAGCGCACGCCCGGCAATTCCGCAAGAGCGCGCTCGATGAGTTCAGGTTGAATATTGCGGCCACCAGAAATAAACATGGCGTCAAGTCGGCCTGCAACATGCAAGCGACCTTGCGCGTCAATACGACCAACATCGCGCGTGCGCAGCGGAACCGTGAATGGAACAAGAGCGCCATTGACAAGAGTTCCGCGCGCAAGAGTTGGAGTGGCAACAAGAATTTCATTGTTGGAAGAATCAATTGAGATTTGAATGCCAGGAAGTGGCGCGCCTGCAAGCGTGGCCGCGTCGCCAATGGCAATGGGACCAGTTGCAACTTGCGATGCAGTTTCCGTCATGCCGTAAGTTGCGAACAGTGGAAGACCTTGGCGAACAGCGCTGTCACGCAGAGATTGCGAACTTGGTCCACCACCAAGCATGACGGCTTTAAGCGATGCAGGCGATTGATTCGTATCTTCCAAAAGACGAGCTAATTGCGCCGCCACAAGCGAAACATGAGTCACGCCATTCAGGTCGGACCAACATTTTGGTGCGCCGGCGTAACGAACCGCGCCACCAAGAACAAGTGATCGAACGTGAATCATCAAGCCGCCAATATGCGTGGCGGGAAGTGAGGCATGCCATAGATCGCCTGGACCAAACGCAATCGCTCGCGCGCCAATGTGCGCGCTGGCCACAAGCGTATCAAGACCAAGTTCAATCAACCGAGGCGCAGCAGTGGAACCACTGGTTTCAATAATCACGGAAGCAGTTGGTGGACATGCATCAAGATTTATTTTTTGCGCCGCGTGGTCGTGCGTGATTGTTTGAAGAATGTCACTCACGCGCGCGGCGTTGAGTACTTGTTGGCGAGCAACTGTGGAATGATTTTTGGAAACTAGAAAAACTCTTTCGCCGCGCGACCAGGCAGAACACAGCGTTGGCAGCGGGTTTTCACCTGCAACAATCTCGTAAGCGACTAGTGCACCCGCGTTCATTCCCACGCCTCTGCGAATGGAATAGGAAGCGGCGCGCCATCGATGAAACCATTGCGCGCAATGGCTGGCTCGCAAGAATCTTGCTCAAGAAGTGAGGCGGTGCCAATTCCATGGGCGCGCGTGGCGTTTGGAATTGACGCGGCCACATGAACAGCCACGCGCAGTGAATACGAACTTTCGTACGCGGTGGAAAGCACGGCGTCCGCCGAAAGTCGCGCGGCTTCGGCGGCCATGGCGCGAATGGCGTCAAGCGAGCCAATCGTGGACATGCGCAATATCCACGCGGCAACGCAACCATCTTGCGCCAGCGATTCGCGCAACGCGCGCGCCTGCGTGGATTGGTCAACAACGGTTTCATCAAGGGCAATGGCTATGCCGGTCGCTTTGGCAAGTTGTGCAAGTTGCGACGGATCACGTAGCGGATCTTCCAGATATTCAACACGTGATGCGTCTATTCCAACAAGTCGGGAAACACACTCGTCACGTGACAAAAGTTGATTTGCGTCAATGCGAAAATTAGCCTCGGGCAGCGCGCTGCACAATCGCGCCAACAACGCGCGATCATTTGACTCGCTATCGCGGCCGAATTTAATTTTTACAACGTTGGCTCCCTGCAAAGACTCAATCGCCGTCTGATCGCACTGCGCGAATGTGCCTGGGAAAAAATACGCCACTTTCACAGGCGCAACTTGGTGCGCGCCAAAACCGTTGAGCGTTTCCATGGCGCACGACAGCGCAAACGCCGCACACGGCACAAGCGAATTCATTTCGCCAAGTCCGTTGCTCCAATGTTCAATCGATTCCATGCAGAATTCAAGCGTTTCTGCATGAAGCCCGGGCAGCGGCGCGCATTCGCCAAAGCCGATGCGCTCTTGGTCACGCGCAGCGACAAAAATAATTTCACGCGCATCAACACCAATAAGTTTCCGAGCATGGGGACGCACTGGGAGCGACACTCGCAGCATTTCTAAATTCATTTCACTCCCCCGCTCAACCACATACCCAGCGCGAAGGCGACTCCGTAAATATAAAGCAGAGCTCCAAACATGGCGAGATTTTTATTCAGCGCAGCGCCATCGCGTCCGCGCGCAATCGTGATGGACCCTGGCGCGAATAGAATTGCTATGAATGAGGCGAGCATGATCGTGGGTGGAAGTTGCAACACCATAACTGCGAATATGGGAACGACACATGCCATTGCATGACAGACACAAATTTGCGCGCGACCAAAGCGCTCGCCACAACGCGCCACTAGTGTTCGCTTGCCATTGCGCAAATCACCCACGCGATCACGAAGATTATTTGTGGCAAGAAGACACACGGCGATCGCGCCAGAAGCAACGCCACAGACAAGCGCAGAAGTTGTCCA
Source organism: Planctomycetaceae bacterium (assembly GCA_947474205.1). The sequence goes on from CANJIC010000068.1 coordinate 6,074, forward strand.
CGCGCCATCGCACGCGGCGCGCGTGCCAGCCACTGCGATTGGACCAAAGAAAACAAACACAAATAGATCGCCAAGCCCTCTGTACGCAAGCGCGAATGGCGGCGCGGTGTACCCCACCGCCGCAATCGCGCCACACACACCAATAATCGCAAAGGCAATGCCCGATTGACTTGCTAGAAACCACGCAGGAAATACCGCAAAAAGAAGCGTAATGCACAACGCCGCGGCCATGGCGCGCGGCGTGACAAGGTTGCCACCAACCGCACGCGTCGGTCCAAGTCGCTCACCTGAATCAGTGCCACGCAGTCCGTCGAAAAGATCATTGGCAAAATTGCTGGCGATTTGCAAAAGACATGCGCCAACAAATGCGGCGCCGACAAGTTGCCATTGCAGCGCGTCCTTCAACGCGCCATCGTGATACGCGAGCGCACCACCCATCAGCACGGGACATAAAGATGCGCCAAGTGTCTTAGGTCGAAGCGCGGATACCCATACCGCGGCCGTGGACGGTCGCGCGGATTTCATTACGGCGCATGCTTTCGGAAATCCGCAACGCGCTTTTCAAGTTGCGCGTTCTTGCCCTCTTTGGCCTCGTCAGTCATGTAATACAACATGGTGGCAAGACCAGAAAGTTCTTGAAGGCCAGCTTGGCCATCGCAGTCCGCGTTCAAAGCAACTTTGATCGCGCGTAGAGCGGTTGGAGAATTAGCCAGCATCTCGTTGCACCAATGCACGGTGACTTCTTCAAGCTCGGTTACGGAAACTACCGTGTTGATCAGGCCCATGGAAAGCGCTTCTTGCGCGGAGTAACTGCGGCACAACATCCACATTTCGCGCGCGCGCTTTTGCCCAATGATGCGCGCCATATAGCTGGCGCCAAAGCCGCCATCAAAACTACCCATGCGCGGACCAACTTGGCCAAATCGCGCATTTTCCGCCGCAATTGTAAGGTCGCACATCATGTGCAACACGTGGCCGCCGCCAATCGCCCACCCCGCCACCATGGCGATGACCGGCTTGTAGCAATTGCGAATCTCACGTTGAAACTCCAGCACATTTAACACCTCGCTACCCGAGTCCGATTTATATCCAGCGTGACCGCGCACGCGTTGATCACCGCCAGAGCAAAATGCGCGCTCGCCTTCGCCAGTCAGAATGACAACGCCAATGTCGCGGTCAGTCTTGGCGTCAAGCAACGCCGCGCGCATTTCTTCAACAGTGCGCGGCGTAAAAGAGTTGCGCGCTTGCGGACGATTGATTGTGATCTTGGCGATTCCACCCGACTTGTGGTACTTGACTTCTGTGAACTCGCTCGCTGATGCAACTGATTGCCAGTCACATGCGGGACGGATTTTTTCGGAGGTCTCGGTTGATGGTTTGGGAGTCGAAATATGTTTGTGTGTTGTCATGTGGAACTCTTCAATGCTCTTTCAATAATGTCAGCGCAAGCTGAAGGCGCTTCAAGGGGAAGAACATGCCCCGCACCTGCGATCATTTCAACTGTCAAAGTGGGCGCAAGGCGCGCCGCGCGCAACGCGAAAGCAACATAATAGTCGTCTCGATCACCGACTGCCATACTAGTGCGCGACGCCAAGCGAGCAAGATCATTCTCGCGGCATTCAGTGCGTCCTGGAGAACAACTCGCAACACACCCAGCCCAAAATTCCGCGTCGCCAATCACGCGGCGAGCGCGAGTGCGCGCAAATGAAGCATGCGCGCGAAACTGGGTGAACATGGGCAATTCATACCAACTTCGCGTGAATTCAAGCATGCCATGCTCGCGCAAATCCACCGCGCGCGCGTCATCTTGTTCGGCGCGTGCCTTGCGCTCATTGACATCATGTAAACCCGTGCTGGTTGAAAATAAAACCAGCCGCGGAGCAAGCTCTGGTTGTTTGGATGCAAGTTCAAGCGCGATGCGCCCGCCCATGGAATATCCAACTAGTAAATCGCACGGATTTTTTGCAAGCTGAATTGCCAACGCGTCCGCCGCCGAAGCGATCGACGCGCACCCAAGATCGCGCAGTGAAACGCATTCACATTTGATGGCGGGATTCAGTTGCGCGCTCACATCGGACCAGTCCTCTGGCGAGCCAAGATATCCGTGCACAAGAACCGCTCGCGACATCAGCGAAACTCTTTGGCTAGCGCCATAGTAGACGCATTCGTAATACGCACACGAGCCGCCTCGCTTGCCTGCGCGTCGCAGCGGACTTCGATCAATGTGGCGCCCTTGCGACCAAGCGCCTTGGAAACACATTTTGTAAATGCCGCGCGTGTGGATGGACTTTCATGCGCAAGTCCAAACGCCTTGGCAATTGGCGTGAATTCGCGCCCATGAGGAGTTGTGAAAAATGTTTTGAACACATCCGCATGTTTCGCCACAGGGAGATATCGAAAAATTCCGCCGCCATCATTGTTGAGCACAATCAACACAAGTGGCGTGTTGACGTGCGATGCAAGTTGAAGACTGTTCAAGTCATGCAGCGCGCTGACATCGCCCACAAATGCAACGACCGGTTGCCCCGACGCAAGCGCGTGGCCAACAGCGGTTGCAAAAAGTCCGTCAATTCCGCTGGCGCCGCGATTGGATCCCGCTTGCCAACCCGTAGGCGGATGCAGCGCGAGAAAATCAGCGTCGCGAATTGGCATGCTCGATCCATAGAAAAGAGTTCCATGATCCAACTCGCCGCACGCCGCGGTTGCGTCGGCGATTGCGGTGGGTTCAACAAGCGCGCGCTCGTTTGCAATGGCCTTGCGCACCGCGCGCGTGGCGCACGAAAGCGCGCGCTTCCAACCGGCGTGTGGTCGAAGGTTTTTGCCTGCCTCAAAAACAACTGGTCCGCAGTACATGCCAGACGCGCGATGCGACTGATCAACGCGCGGATCACCCGCACCAAATAAAGTCACCGCGTCGTGTTGATTGATCCACGCGTTGAGGCGCTTGGACACAACGGCGTCGCCAACCACGGCGATCGCTTTCACGCGCAACGCCTCGCGAAGCGCCGCGTTGCCCGAACCATCATGCGCGGCGCG
>CANJIC010000069.1 GCA_947474205.1 Planctomycetaceae bacterium
ACGCGCTTGAAAAACTTCTGCATCGCGCTAGCAAGAAAGTTGGCGAGGACATTGAGCGCCTGGCCTTCAACACCGCCATCGCCACGCTGATTGAAGTGGTCAACGCCGCCACGCGCGCCACCACACTGGCCAGCGCTTCCGACGGCGGCTTGACGCGCGATCAACTGATTCGCTTTGTGAAATTGCTGGCGCCATTCGCGCCGCATTTCGCGGAGGAAATTTGGCACAAGCTTGGTTGCGCCGATGCGCTTGCCACGGCCGCGTGGCCAACCGTTGACGCGGCGCTTCTAGTTGACGATGAAGTTGAACTCGCCGTTCAACTGTGCGGCAAAGTGAAGACGCGCCTGCGTGTTCCATCGTCTGCGGATGCGGCCGCCATAGAAAAGTTGGCGCTGGCCGATCCCAAAGTTATTGAAATGCTCGCCGGCAAAACCCCAAAGAAAATCATCGTGGTCGCGGGGCGGCTGGTGAATATCGTGGCGTGACTCGCGCAAATTCGCGCGCCATTGCCCACATGAATTTGGCTAGCATTGCCTTCCCAAGTCTGGGTTGAACTGGCTTGAGCCACAACTTTGTCCACACATTCACAATCTCACGGAGAATCACCAATGATCATCGCAACACTTCTTTCAAGCGTTCTGTGTATGCAAACGGCAACCGCCACGGCGCCAACAACTGCAACACCCGCCAACAAACCAACCGCGATTGCGGTCACCAAGGTTGCCAACATTGGTCCAACTGTTGATGTGCCCGCTGATTTGGCCGCGCTAGTTCCCGCCGACGCCGTCGCCGTCATCTTTATTCCAAACGCCGCCGCCGCCGAGGCGTTGGCAACGCAAGTGGCATCTATTGGCGGACCAACGCGCGGCATGATTTCATCTTCCAAGGCCATTCAAACATTGCTCAAGACAAACATGAAAACGGATTTGGAAATTCCATTGGATCAACCGCTGGTGTTTTGGATCACCATGCCGGTGGCCGATGAGGACGACCCAAATCAAGACGCCATGGGCGCCCCCGACATTCGCTCATTCATGGCCATGAAAATTCCCGGCGCCACCAAAGACAATGTGAAAGCAAAAACAAAACGCACCAGCCTGGCGCTGCTTGCCAATGACATGGTTGTGGTGGGCGCGCAAAAATCCGCATATGAAATGCCCGCCGCTGGCGCCGCCACATGCGCGCTGCTGAAGCAATTACCGGCTGGCACTGTGAGTGGTCGCCTTGACCTTGCAACAATTATTCGCGAGCAAGAGCAAACGTTGCGCATGGGCGCCAGCTTGATTGGCATGGCTATGTCGTCAAATGCGCCGCGTTCAAAGAACGCCACTCAAGAGGAAACGGAAAACACGCAGATCAAAGAGCAAATGAGTTCCGCCATGAGCGATCAAGTCACGCGCCTCATTGACTTGTTGGTGGAGCTAAAAAGCGCTTCTTTTTCCTTTGGAACCAGCGGTGACCAACTGAATGTGTGGACCGATTGGACGCGCGACGCAGCATGGCCAGCCGGCATGTCCGCGCAAGAGTGTTCGGATGATCTTGCGTTGCTTCCAGCGGGCATGCCTTTGTATGCGGGCATTTCCAAAAGCACATTGGGAATTTCCATGAACAAGCAAGTCACATTTGACGACGCCATCATGACGATCGCCGCCACCCCAGAACAGAAGCAGGCGTGGAATGAATCAGTGGAGAAGACGCGCCCCATATTGAACATGATCAACTCCGGCGCCGCGATTGGTTTTGGCGACATTGGCGGCAAGCCGGGTTACATGGTTGGATTTCGCGTCAGCGATGCCGCGACATTTCAAAGCGCTTGGCAATCCATGATGGAAACATTTTCAAAGGCGGGCATGTACAGCGACATGCAAATTGTGCGCACCGCGGATTCACTCACGACAACGCTGACTCCAGATTCCAAACGCATGATGCGACTTGCCAGCGCGTTTGGACAAGACTTGACGCAGGAAGAAATTGACGCAATCAACAAATCCACCAAGCCCGTGAACTCGGTCATGAACTTCAAGGGCAACAACGTCACCATGGTTGTTACTCCAGATATGGGCGCTGAAGGCGTGCAGTTTAAGTTTCCTCAAACCAATGACATTCGTGGGCAAATCAACACAAATGCATGGGGCAACACCGATTGGTTTGCCACACTGGACTTGCGCGTGATTGCAAGTTTCATGGCAACGGCGCAAAACGGCGAGTTCAAATTACCTGACGGACCCGCGTCCTTGTTGTCCATTCGTCAAGGCGTGCAAGGCGGCACGCAGCGCATTTCCATTTCCACCGATATGAAAATGTTGGCCACACTGATGGAGCAATATGAAAAGGAAACCATGCGCGTGCGCATGGACGCGCGCAAGACATCCGCCGCGAACAAGGGCGAGAATAAAACCGCGAACAAGAAAGACTCGGACGACAAAGATGATGACGATGACAGCGCCGCGCCAGACGCGTCCATGCCTGGCGCTCCGTAAAATTCATGCGCCATAAAACGCAGCAAGCCCCGCACGAGGTCGGGGCTTGCCAATCATTTTTTCGTTCGATGAAAGGGTTAACGAACGCTCCGTCTCGGTCCCATTCTTACGCGCACTGGAATTGGCTTTGGCTTAGAGCCGAGCACATTTCGTACAAGTCGCGTCAGCAGGGATCGGACGGAATTCAATGACATACTTCATCAATAGCCCGACCAGCGCAAAATGCAAGAGACATATTTAAAATGGTTCATAATTGCGCCAACAACTTTGCCGCAACATCCCATAAGATGCGCCGCCCACTCTGAGAGAGTTTGAATGGATGTAGAACCCGACGATGTAGAGCCCAATGAGCCTGACAACGACGCCCCAAGTGGGTCGCCGTGGACTCTTGAAGAGACGTTTCCCTCAAGTTGGGTTGTGTTTTGGCCGCATCAAGAGGCGCCCACGCGTGAGGAAATTGGCAGCGCCTTCGCGGCGTGGTTGGGTCGCGACATTGACGCGCAATCTCCAGAAAATGAGGAGGACAGCGTGTTGTGGGTCATGGCCTTCACGCTTGATGGCATGGATGCGCCGGCGGTGGTGTGGGCGGAGTCGGCGATTCCAGTTCAAGATGAAGAGGGATTGCAAGAGATCCGCGATTGCAAATGGGTGGTGCGCATGCAAGTGGTGTTGCCGCAAAGCGAGCCGCACGAGGCGTACTTTCGTTGCGTTGCATTGTTGGCCGGCGCGCTGGGCGATGTCGCTGGAATTTTGGACGCGGTCACTGGTCAATTCATGCCGCGCGAAACTTTGGAGACCGGTTTTCTTTTGCCCGAGGCCAAGCCGCACGAGCGTTGGTTGTGGCGCGTGGGCGGAGTTGGTGTTGCTGGTGAAGAAGCCAACGAAGATCGTCCCACGCTTTTATTCACGACAGGGTTGTGGCGCTGCGGTCGACCTGAACTTGAGTTGATGGAAATTCCCGCCAAGCATGTGCGCGCCGGTTTAATTTTAATCGACGCCATGGCTGGGTTGCTGCTTGAAGGCGACATGCCGGACGTTGGCGAGAAGGTGGAAGTGGGTCCTGGTCTAGAAGTGTGTTTGCAACCGTGGCAAGAAGTTGCCGTGACCGCGCATGATGGCGCGCCTGGATCAAATTCATTTCGCGCGGCGGCGCGCAGCGAGGAAGGTTTTTCTCCGCTGCTTGGCGTGCGCGCCGTGGTGTGTCACCCGGAGGCGGTTGGTGAATTTAAAAAAGTGTGGACATGGCCCACGCAAGTCATCGCCGCGCTTGAAACTGGCCACGCCGCGCTGTTCGCAACCGAGCACGCCATTGACGCAACGGCTTCGCGCGCGCGCCGCCACTTTGATGTGTTTGCCACGGCGTACGCAAGTTTGCGCCGTAGTGATGACGCCGCGCATCAAGCGTTGGTGCACGGCGCGTTTCAAGTGCAGGCGCCGCTTGAAGGCGGCACGGACCCCGACCGCGTTGAGCAGGCGTGGTTTATTGTGCGCAAGTTTGACGGCGATTCGCTTGACACCGTGTTGCTTGATCAACCGCATAGCCGCCCTGATTTGGGGCAGGGCTCTAATGTGCGAGTGCCCGTGGCCAACATCACCGACTGGCGCGTTGAACTTCCAGAAGGTGATTTAAGTTCCGAACTGTGGACGCAATTGTTGCCCGCGGTTGATCGCCTGCGCGGCATTTCATAAGCAGCTGCGCGCGCCACGGCGCAAGCAACTCAATTGGAATGACCACACCATGCGTTGTGTGCAATTGCCATGCGCCGCAGTTACACTACAACTATGCCCGCATCCAGAAGTCGCAACACGGATTGGAAAAAAAGTCTGCAACAAGTGCTTGAACGCCGCGGCGCTTTGGAGTTGGCAGTGGCGCGTCCGGATGGCGCCCCTGAAGATGGCGTTGACATTATTTGGCGCAGTCAAATGATCGCGCTGCATGAGGCCTCGATTGAAGTGGAATCGCCGCAAGCGCTTGGCCGAACGGTGCAATTAAAGGAAGGCGTGAAGTTGGTCGCCGCATTTGTGATTGGGCAAAACCGATTCGCGTTTCACACCAGCATTTTGCCCGCGCCCGTAAAGTCTTCGCACACGCTTTCGCTTTTTCTGGCGCAGCCCGATTCCATTGAGCGTTGCCAGCGCAACAATGATCGATTTGATTTGCAGGGCTTGCAACTTCCGCAAGCCACCATGTGGCCGTTGTTGGAGCCGCGCAGCGTTGGTGTTGCGGAGCGCGCCAATGAGTTGGCGTTTGAAGCGCATTCCCGTGGTGAAACACTTGACGTTGGCGCATCAAACGTCAATGAAGCGATCACGCCAAACATGGGGCCATCTATTACAGGCACGCTGATGAATGTTGGCGGCGGCGGCGTTGGAATTCGCATTGCCTCAAGCGAGGCCGGAGCGCTGACGCGCCATCGTATATTTTGGATTCGTATAGCGCTGGGCAAGGACAATCCGGTTCCGCTTGTGGCCACGGGCAAACTTGTGCACACGCACATTGATTCCATGAACAACACGTACGCTGGAATTGCTTTTGATTTTTCTTTCAATCCAGAGCACCAGAAAACCGTGGCCGCGCAAATTGCAAGCTATGTGCAGCGGGTGCAAGCCAAACAAATTCTGCCGCGTTGACGCGCCGGCCAAATCCTCAGGCGCGCCGCATGTTTGGCATGCTTGGCATGCATGGCCAGTTTCAATAGGCAGATGTTCCTGTGACCAGCGCCAGCGAATTGTCAGGCGCGCCGCGTCAATTCAAATGTGCGAAGGTTGCGCCGCATGAATCGCCTGCTCCAACACGCGAACTTTGGCGTGGGTCTCGGCAACCTCCTCATTGGGCTTTGAATCGCTGGTAATTCCGCAACCCGCGGCGTATGTCAACGCATAGGTTTCGGGCGCACTTTGGCGCAAGGTCGCGGTGCGAATGGCCACGCTTAATTTCATGGCGCCTGTGTCGGCGAAATATCCAATGGCGCCGCAATAGGGTCCGCGCGAAAATTTCTCCAGCTCGTTGATCACTTGCATGGCGCGTATTTTAGGCGCGCCGGTAATGGACCCCGGTGGAAAAGTGCTTGTGAGCAACGCGGCGCGATCGCTTGATTGTTGAAGTTGCCCGTGAATTTCCGCCACGCCATGCACCACTGTTCCGTGCGTCTCCATGACGCGAGTTTGGCGCACGCGCACCGTTCCAGGCTGGCACTCGCGCGACAAATCATTGCGCATCAAGTCCACAATCATGTGCAGTTCAGCCGCGTCTTTTTCGCTGCGCGCCAATTCCTCGGCGCCCACTTCGCTGGCGCGCGTGCCTTTAATGGGTCGCGAAATCACACGGCGATTCGCATCAAGTTCAAGAAAAAGTTCGGGGCTCATGCTGGCCAACATTCCTGTTGGAGTTTCCAGCCACGCGCCGTAGCGCGCCGCGCTGCTGCTCAGCGCCATGTGGGCAAAGGCGCGCGGCGAGCCACGCAACTCGCTGTGCCATTGGCGCGCGATATTGGCTTGAAACAAATCGCCCGCATGGATCAGCGCAATGGCGCGCTCCACGGCTTGCGCGTACTGCTCGTCGGACGTTTCTTCTTGCAGCGCGGCGCATTCGCAGTGGTCCATCGCGTCGCCATCGCGCAATTCAATCGCGTCAACCGCGCCACCAATGGACCACCATTGCTGCGCCACATGATCAAACACAAACGCCTGGTCGCACCGCGCGGCTTGCGCCAGCGGCCATTGCGCGGAAGTTGCGCGCAATGACTCCGTGTTGTTCTTGTCTTGCATTTTGCATGGCTGCGTCTTTTCATGAGGCGACTTTGTTTCATCACCTCGCAACGCTTCGTTCTTGCGCGTGTCATTGTTGAACTGAACTTTGAATTGATGTCCAGACGCGCGCGCCGTCGGTTCCAACACGCCGCCAAGTTCATAGGAAAATTGTGTGAACCAACCCGCGCCCATCGGCGGACCGTCACGCGAAGTGGAAGTGGTGTCGGCGCGCGCGCCATCAAGCGAGCGAATCCACGCCAACACATCATTCGTTGTCAATCCTTCTTGGTCGCGCAAAATATTCCACTGGCTAGGCACACCAATCACGCTGACGCGCGACCAACTTGACTCATCGCCGGAAAGCAGCGCCGCCAACGCGACAGAACGCGGCCAACGACGCAGCACGTCCAGTGGTTGCGCGGTCCAGTCCAGGCGTTGTGCGGTTGACATGCCAAGATGCTAGGCAATTCAAGCGATTCGTATTTCATCGTGCGAAAAAACGCAAAATCAATATCCTTACAAGTCCTCGGCGCCCGCCGCGTTTATTTTGTTCAACTCATACATTTCAGAGGTTTTTATGTCGCTTGCAACACCAACCCGTTCCATGTCCCGTCTTGCAAAGAAGTCAAATCGCACAAGTCAAATCAAGAGCGCCGCGGCCAAGCCAAAGAGTGGCAAGCGTTCAAAAAGTTCTGGCGTTTCAAAGTCCGCTGGAAAAAAGAACTCCACAAAAAATGGCGCCACCACATCGCGCGCCAAGAAATTCATAAGCGCCAAAGCTGGCAAGTTGATTTATTTCTTCGCGGCCAAAGGCACTGAAGGCAGCGCCGACATGAAGACCTTGCTTGGTGGCAAGGGCGCGAACTTGGCGGCCATGTGCTCGATTGGTTTGCCCGTGCCTCCGGGTTTCACCATCACCACCGACGTGTGCAACTTGTATTACGCAAGCGGCCGCAAGATGCCGCCGGCGCTCTTGAAAGAATTGAAGGCGTATGTGTCGCGCTTGGAAAAATCCGTTGGCAAAAAATTTGGCGACGCGCGCAATCCGTTGCTGGTGTCGGTTCGCTCCGGCGCGCGCGACAGCATGCCTGGAATGATGGACACCATTTTAAATTTGGGTCTGAACGACAAAACAGTTTTGGCGTTGAAAGAAGCCACCGACAATGGCCGCTTCGCATGGGATTGCTATCGCCGCTTTATTCAGATGTACGGCGACGTGGTCATGGGCGTGCAGAAGCGCAATGAAAACGAGCACGATCCATTTGAGGATGTCATGGCCACGCTTAAGAGCGAGCTTGGCGTGCAAGAGGACACGCAGCTCACGGAAACTCACCTGCATGAATTGGTGAAGCGCTTTAAGGCGCTTATTCTTGATCGCACCGGCAAGAAATTTCCCAATGATCCAATGGACCAACTCATTGGCTCCATCGCCGCGGTTTTCCGCAGTTGGATGAACGACCGCGCCATTGTGTACCGCGCCAAATATAAAATTCCCGCGCAGTGGGGCACCGCGGTCAATGTGCAAGCCATGGTGTTCGGCAACACTGGCGATGATTCCGGCACCGGCGTTGCGTTCACGCGCGATCCAGCAACGGGCGAGAATGTGTTCTATGGCGAGTACTTGGTGAACGCGCAGGGCGAGGATGTTGTCGCCGGAATTCGCACGCCGCTTCCAGTGGCTGAGATGGCGCACAATAAAAACATGGCGCCCGCCTTCGCGCAACTTGTGAAAGTGCGCAAGACGCTCGAGAAGCGCTTCGGTGACGTGCAAGATTTTGAATTCACCATTGAGCGCAAGAAATTGTGGATGTTGCAAACGCGACGCGGCAAGCGCACGGCGCTGGCGTATGTGCGCATTGTGCATGACATGGTGCGTGAAGGGTTGATGAGTCCTCAGGACGCCATCGCATCCAGCGATCCCGAGGCTATGAACCAATTGTTGCAGCCTATTTTTGATCGACATGCCTACGAAGCCGCGCGCACGCAAGGACGTTTCTTGTGCAAGGGTTTGCCAGCAGGTCCAGGCGCTGCCAGCGGTGAAATTGTCATGACCGCGGGCAAGGCCGAGGAAATGGTGAAGCAAGGCAAGCGCGTTGTGTTGGTGCGCGTTGAAACAAGTCCCGAAGATTTGCGCGGCATGATCGCCGCCGATGGAATTCTCACGGCGCGTGGTGGCGTGAGCAGTCACGCCGCTTTGGTTGCGCGTCAAATGGGCAAGGTGTGCGTGGTCGGCGCCGGCTCGCTTGAAGTGGACTATCACAAGGGAACAGTTTCGTGCGCTGGCAAAGTGTTGCGCGAAGGCGACTCGCTTTCCATCGACGGCACTACCGGCGAAGTGTTCACTGGTTCAATCGACACCGCCGACAGTGAATTGAAGCAAGTCTTGATCGCCAAGACCATGAAGCCCGCGGATAGCGACATTTACCGCTACTACGCGTTCGTGATGAAGTTGGCGGACAAGTTTAGACGACTTGGCATTCGCACCAACGCCGACACGCCGGAGCAAACGGAAAACGCGCTGGCCTTTGGCGCCGAAGGCATTGGTCTGTGCCGCACCGAGCACATGTTCTTTGAAGGCAATCGCATTGACGCCATGCGTGAAATGATGTTGGCGCGCACGGAAGTTGCGCGTCGCGCGGCGCTGGATAATTTGTTGCCGTTTCAGCGCGTCGACTTTGAAGGCATTTTCCGCGCTCTCAACGGCGCGCCCGCGGGCATTCGCTTGCTCGATCCGCCGCTGCATGAATTTCTGCCCAACGATTCCGCAACGCAACAAGCGCTTGCGGGCAAGCTTGGCGTGACCGCGGAGCAGGTTGCCGCGCGCGTGCATGAACTGCATGAGTTCAATCCCATGCTTGGTTTC
>CANJIC010000070.1 GCA_947474205.1 Planctomycetaceae bacterium
CCAATGTGTAACACCTTTCCAGCTTTCACCAACTGATCCATTTGCGACATCATTTCTTCAACGGGCGTGTGTTGATCCCAAAAGTGCGCCCACAACAAATCAATGTGATCGGTTTGCAAACGGCGCAGTGAATCTTCCACCGCGTGTCGAATGGCTTTTCTACCGGCGCCTCCACCATTGGGATCGCCGGGCCACATATTGCCCATGAACTTTGTGGCAATCACAACGCGATCGCGCGAGCCCTTGCCCGCGCCAGCGGAAAAATAATCGCCAAGAATTTTTTCGCTGTGGCCCTTGTTGTACATATTGGCGCAATCAATAAAGTTGCCGCCGGCCTGCAAGTACTGCGTCAGCATGGAGCAACTTTCGTCAATGTCGGTTCCAATTTTCCATTCATCGCCAAAGGTCATGGAGCCAAAGCACATTGGGCTGACGCGAAGACCAGAGCGACCAAGCGTGACGTAGTTTTTCAAAGATTCATGGTTCATTCCGCAACGATACGCACTTTGCGCTAGTCACGTTGGAAGACGTAGTCCATGTTGCGATTTCAAAAATATGAAGTCAAATACCGTAATTTTATAACAAATACGGTTGCGCCATCGCGCTGGGCAAACTTGATCTGCCCAAGGTTTTTGTGCGCAACACAAAGCGCCCTACATAAAATATTATTTTTCAGAAGCCTTTAGCGTGACTTTCACATCTTGTTCGGAACCATCGCGCTTTATATGCAGAGTGACCACATCGCCCGGATTTTTCTCGCGCAATTTAGTCAAGAGTTCGCCAAAGTCACTCATAGGTTCATCATCCCATTTCAAAATAACATCATCCTTTTTTAAACCAGCATCCGCTGCACTGGTTTCAGCGGCGACTTTCTCAATCAAAAGTCCTGGATCTTTGCGTTTATCTTGACTAGGTGTAATTCCCAATCGAACTTTTGCATAACCGCGACTCGCACCCCCAGTGCTATCGGTGCTTTTAAATACGGGCTTGGTTGGAGTTGTCACAAGAGTTTTCATCAAGCCTTCGGCCAACGCAATCACCTTGCTGGCGCCGTATGGATTGACGGTGAAACCCTGATCAAGTGGAGTGTGATATTCAGGATGAGTTCGCGTGAAAAGAAACAGCACAGGAATTCCAGCTCCATAAAAACTGGCGTGGTCACTTGGCCCACTACCTGTGGCGTCCGCGTCAACCGTCAAACCACTCGCAACTACCGCGGGCCGAATGAGATCGGTAAATCCCTCGGCCGTGCCGGTGCCACTGATGGCCAAACGATCACCACTCAGGCGACCGACCATATCCATGTTCACCATTACCGCAATTTTGTCGGCTGGAATTGTCGGATGCTTCACATACTCGCGGCTTCCAACAAGGCCCTTTTCTTCGGCGGTAAAGGCCATAAGCAAAATACTTCGACAATTTTCTGGCGCCTCTTTGGAGCCCATGTAGTCCTTCAACTTTTTCGTAAGGCACAACATGGCGGAAGTTCCGCTTGCGTTGTCATCCGCGCCGGGGTGCAACTTGCCGAAATTGTTTGGTTTCGCGCCAAAGTAGCCCATGCCAACGTGGTCATAGTGCGCTCCAAGAATCACCCACTCGCTTGCCAGCGCGCCCTTGCCCGCAATAATGCCGCCAACATTTTGCGCCGCCAAATCTTTTTCAGAAATGGCGACATTGATGCTTGCCTTGACATCGGGTTTCAGCGCGATAGTTTTTATTTTTCCCTCGTCGGCCAGACGGCGCAACTCCATCAATGACCGACCGCTTTCGTCAGCGGACTTCAACAACGCGTCCGCTTGCTCCTGCGTAATTTGCACAATTGGAAAGTCGTAGCTTGAACCAAACACACTGCTCTCGGTGTTTTCAAGTCCCTTGGCGCCGCTTTTACATTCCGGTGGATTCACCATGATCAAGGCGGCGGGCTTTCGATCTGCAAGCGCGTCCAGTTTTGGGCGCATGCCGGCGTATCCACTGAAGCGACGGTCGCTCCACAAACTTCGTCCACTTTCATCGAGCGGTTCGTATCGTAAAAACATTACTATTTTGCCTGTAAAATCATCTTTTTTATCAAAGCTGGTGTATCCATCTTGTCCGGCCTCAATTGCGTAGCCGGCAAACACAAGCGGAGCGGTCACGTTTCCACTGCCAGAACTTCCCATCACTTCAAACTGATCACCGCGCTTGAATGATTTTTCATTGATGCTTAGTACGGCCGTTTCAACTTTGGGTGCGCCACCCTGAAGTTCAAATGGCTGGCGAAAACTTTTTACCGACGCGTCTCCCGCCGTTGTAAACGCCGGCTCAAGACCCGCTTGCTTCATGAAGAACTCAACATACTCCGCGGCCAAATCATTGCCGCGACTTCCTGGAACGCGGCCCTCAAAGAATGGATTAGAAAGTGTCTGAACATGTTGATACCACTCAATCGCAACTGGACCCATGGCCGTAAGCGCGGCGCGCAAATCTGTTTCAGCTGGATTATTTGGATCCGCTGGAATTTCATCGGGCGAATAGGTGTAAGGATTGACCGACTTGCCCTCGATCAATTCGCCAACATGCGGCGGCTTGGAATTGCTTGCGGACGCGTCTTTTTCTTTGTCCGATGTTGTGTTCGTTATTTCCGACGTGTCAGTTTGTGTATTGGTTGGCGCAGAGTCGGCGGACTGCGTTGGTGGCACGTCCGTGGTTGGCGCAGTGGGCACGGATGTTGGTGGCGGCGCAAATGCAAGGACGGCCGACGAACAAGTCACAAAAAGAATGGCGAGAAATTTGAACGGCGTATACATGCGTGGCTCCATGGTTAAGGACACACATAGTAAGAGTGTTTTTCTCTTAACGTTTGCAAAAAATAGTGGATATTCATTCCTTGTTTGTCAGCCGAAACACCCGATGAGTTATTAAAGAAAGCCCGCTTCAAAATAATTTCTTATAGACTGCGCTTGGATCGCATATGTGAGCGATCGTGATGACCGTTTCACATTCTCATAGAAGAAAGATTCCATGTTTCAAAAATTCACCCTGTGCTTAGGAATATTTTTCACATCGCTCACGTCAATGCATTGCTCCACTGTTCCAGAAACCAAAGCCGACCGCGAGGCGCTTGCAGCTTCGGTCACAGCCGCCATTGCCAAGTCAAAGGCGAAGGACCCATCGCTGGACAAGTTTTTTAAAGACAGCTATGGCTACGCAATTTTTCCTGAAGTTGGAAACGGCGGCGCCGGCCTTGCGTTCAGTTACGGTCGCGGCGAGGTCTATCAAAATGGCAAAGCGACTGGATATTGCGACCTGAGCAAGGGAACTATTGGCGCAACCTTGGGGGGCCAAACATTTTCCGAGTTGATCTTCTTCAAGGACAAAGAACGCTACGAGAACTTTATCAACGGAAAATTTGTCTTCGCGGCAAACGCGTCAGCCGTTGCCATTGCCGCTGGCGCCGCTAGTAGCGCTTCATATAAGGAGGGCGTCGCGGTTTTTATCACCAACTCCTCTGGTCTTATGTTCGACGCCTCTATCGGTGGACAGCAATTTAATTATCGACCGATGACTATGGACAAGTAAGCACGCGAGATCAGTGTCGAGCTGGGCGCGTGATCTGATCTTGGTCGTTCAATGTCAATGAATTCAAACCGCCGCTTCGGGGCGGTTTTTAATTTGCTTGCCCCCGCCGTGATTCATAATTTAAAAATTGAATATTTGTAAAAATCAAATCGTACGGGGAAGAATTACACCAATCACTCTCTCTATACTTGGCGCATGTCCATGCTTGAAAAAGTTGCGTCCTCAACCAGTAGCACCATCAATTCGCTTGAGCCGCTCGATACATTCGCGCGCCGTCATATTGGTCCAAGCGACGCCGACATTGCGGAAATGCTCACCTATCTGGGCTATGAAAGTTTGGACGCGCTTACGCGCGCGGCTATTCCGGAATCCATCCGCTCAACTCGTCCGCTTGTCATTAGTGATCCAACCAATCGCGGCGCTTTCAAGGCGCGCGGTGAGGCGGAGTGTGTTGCGGCTATTTCAGTGTTGGCCGGAAAGAATCAAGTGTTCCGCTCATATATAGGAATGGGATACAACGATTGCATTACTCCCGCGGTGATTTTGCGCAACGTTCTAGAGAATCCAGGTTGGTACACGCCGTACACGCCGTATCAACCGGAAGTTTCACAGGGGCGTCTTGAAAGCTTGTTGAATTTTCAAACCATTGTCACGGAACTCACGGGTTTGGAAATTGCGGGCGCAAGTTTGCTGGATGAAGCGACCGCCGCCGCCGAGGCCATGAACATGTCATTTGGAATGGCCAAGGATGGATGCGCGAAGTTTTTTATTGACGCGGCTACGCATCCGCAAACCATCGCCGTTGTTCAAACGCGCGCGCATGGACTTGGCGTAACCATTGTGGTTGGTGACGCCGACACAATTGATTTCACCAAAAATGATTTTTGTGGCGCGCTGCTTTCCTATCCATCAACCGATGGCCGCATTCGCGATTGGCGCGGCGTGATTTCTAAAATAAAATCGGGCGGCGCGTTGGTGATTATGGCGGCCGATCCATTGGCGCTCACATTGCTTACTTCGCCCGGTGAATTGGGCGCGGATGTTGCGGTTGGTTCCATGCAACGCTTTGGCGTGCCCATGGGATACGGCGGTCCGCACGCCGCGTACTTTGCCACAAAGACCGAGCACGTTCGCAAAATGCCGGGACGATTAATTGGTGTCAGCCGCGATTCCACTGGTCGGCCGGCGCTTCGTCTTTCCATTCAAACGCGCGAGCAACATATTCGCCGCGACAAAGCCACCAGCAATATTTGCACCGCGCAAGCGCTGCTGGCAAACATTGCCGCGTTCTATGGCGTGTATCACGGACCCGATGGTCTAAAGCGAATCGCCGAACGCGTTCATCGCGCCACCACCACCGTGGTCGCGGGTTTAAAAATGCTTGGACACGTGCCTGGTCCGGAGCACTTCTTTGACACGGTGCGAGTGCAACTGTGCGCAACCACCGTGGACAACGTGAACGCCGCCGCCAAGAAGCACAAAATAAATTTTAGAAACTACGCCGATGGCACGATTGGATTTGCGCTGGACGAAACCGTTCTGCCTCAAGACTTGCAGGACATACTTGAATGTTTCGCCGCGGGCACGGGTAAACCAACGCCAAAAATTTCTTCTTTGCACGCAAGTGACGCGTTGCCAGCTTCATTGAAGCGAACTAAAAGTTTCATGACGCAAGATGTGTTCAACAGTTACCACTGCGAAACAGAGTTGCTGCGCTACATCTTCCAATTGCAAGGACGCGATCTCAGTCTTGCGCACAGCATGATTGCGCTTGGTTCATGCACCATGAAACTGAACGGCACATCGGAAATGATTCCGGTGACGTGGCCGACCTTTGGAAAGTTGCATCCATTTGCGCCGCTTGATCAGTGCGCTGGCTACGCGGAACTATTCCGCACCTTGGAGAATTGGTTGTGCGACATCACCGGCTTCGTGGGAATGTGCTTGCAACCAAACTCTGGAAGCAACGGTGAATATGCGGGATTAATGGTCATTCACGCATATCACGAGCAACGCGGCCAGGGTCACCGCAATGTTTGCTTGATTCCAGAAAGTGCGCACGGAACAAATCCCGCCAGCGCGGTGGTGGCGGGCATGCAAGTTGTTGCGGTTCAATGCGACAGCGAGGGCAATGTTGATCTGGCGGATCTTCGCGCCAAAGCCGCGCTTCATAAAGATGATTTGTCATGCTGCATGATGACCTATCCAAGCACGCACGGAGTTTTTGAGGATCGCATTAAGGAACTGTGCGACATTATTCATGAACATGGTGGCCAGGTTTATATGGATGGCGCCAACATGAACGCGCAAGTTGGCTTGACGCGTCCTGGTGAAATTGGCGCGGATGTGTGCCATTTGAATTTGCATAAAACATTTTGCATTCCACATGGTGGCGGTGGTCCGGGCGTTGGCCCGATTGGTGTGGCGAAACATCTTTGTGATTTTCTGCCAAGCCATCCGGTCATCAATCCTGTCAACGCTGGCAAGCACTCAATTGGTCCGGTGTCGGCGGCTCCATATGGCAGCGCCAGCATTCTTCCAATTTCGTGGATGTACATTTCGCTCATGGGCGCGGATGGTTTGCGCAAGGCGACTCAGGTTGCCATTCTTGCCGCCAATTACATGGCCAAGCGCATGCACAATGATTACAAAGTTATGTTTGTCAACAAGAATGGTTGTTGCGCGCATGAGTTCATCATTGACTGCCGCATGTTTGATCAGTCGGCGGAAATTAAAATTGACGACATTGCAAAGCGCTTGATGGACTTTGGATTTCACGCGCCAACAATGAGTTGGCCCGTGCCTGGCACGTTGATGATTGAGCCAACTGAAAGCGAATCCAAAGAAGAACTTGATCGATTTTGCGAAGCGATGATTGCGATTCGCGCTGAAATTGCGCAGATTGAGCAGGGAAAAAGCGATCGCAAAGATAATCCGCTCAAGGGCGCGCCGCACACGGCGGAGGCTATTTGCGCCGACACGTGGAATCACAAGTACACGCGCGCGCACGCGGCGTATCCATTGCCGTGGGTTCGCAATCGTAAATTTTGGCCGGCTGTTGGTCGCGTTGATAATCCATATGGTGATCGCAACCTTGTGTGTTCATGTGAGCCGCTCAGCGCGTACCACTAATCAACATGATGGATCGCCGACAAGTTCTTGCAGCTGGTTTGTTGGCGGCGGCGGTTCGTAGCGCGCATGCGGTTGATCCTTGTGCGGGCAACACCGCGGCGCAGTTTGGAAGTCGCGCACCAAAAGATGATGGGCGACTGCTTCGACAAAGTGTCGCGCGTTGGTGCTTGGGTTCCATGCCCATTGAACAAGTGATCGACTTGGCCAAGTCCGTGCGCCTTGATGGTGTTGATCTTCTTGATCCGCCGGATATTCAAAAAGTTCGCGCCGCGAAATTGGCGTGCCCCGTTGCCAATGGTCCCACCACTATTGCGGATGGTTTGAATCGCATTGAACATCACGATGACATTATGAAGCGCGCGGAAGTTCTCCTTCCACAAATTTCTTCGGCAGGCGCGCCGTTGGTTATTGTGTTTGCTGGTGATCGCCGCGGTCTTGATGACGCCAAGGGTTTGGAAAATTGCGTGGCTGGTCTGAAGCGACTTCTGCCCATCGCGCAGAAATCAAATCTTGGAGTGGTGATGGAGTTGCTCAACTCGCGCGTTGACCACAAGGATCACATGGGCGATCACACGGCCTGGGGGCTTCAACTTTGCGAGGCGGTTGCGGACCATCGATTTGGTTTGCTGTTTGATATTTATCACATGCAAATTATGGATGGCGACGTGATCCGAACCATTCAAAAGGCTGCGCCGTGGATTCTTCACTATCACACAGCTGGCGTGCCAGGTCGCGGGCCGCTTGATACGAAACAAGAGTTGTATTACCCGGCGATCATGCGGGCGATTGTTGCCACCGGGTATCGCGGCTTCATTGGGCACGAGTTCATGCCTTCCAAGGATGCCAAGGCGGAGCTAAAGGCGGCCATTGCGGCGTGTGCGGGCGACTAAATTCATGTTTTTGGGTTGGCCTTCGTGGCAATTGGGGGGTTTTAGCGCTTTGGTGTCGCTTTGGGGTTGCTCCACGTCAACTTTGGGCTTGTTGAGTTGTTTTTGTGCCCAGCCATGGATGGTTTGACCAAGTTGCTGTGTCATTTGAAATGATGGCTATGCTCGGATTCAGTGTCTGAACGAGCAACGATCACATTATTAGGTGCTGCGGGAGAAGTAACGGGGTCTTGCACATTGTTGGACACGCCGCGCGGACGCGTGGTGATTGATTTTGGACTTTTCCAAGGGTCGCCAGAACAAGAGCACAGAAATTTGCAGGTTCCAGAAATCGATTGGCCGCATGTGGATGGCGTAATTGTAACGCACGCCCATGTTGACCATTGCGGTCGGCTTGGAATGCTGCCCCGTCTTCGTTGCGCAGCGCCAATTTTTGCCACACCGCCAACGGCGGATTTATTACCGCGCGTGTTGCGATCAAGCGCATCGTTGCAGGTTCTTCGCCACGAGGAGTGGCGAAATGGAACAACACCTATCGCGCGGGTTATTGATCCGCCGCCAAAGCCTGGAACAAAAAGTAAAGCCTCAAGTTCCGAGCCACCAATTTTATATGACGCGCATGACGCCATGCTTGCGGCGGAAACTATTTGCCCGATTGAATATAATGTGTGGCGCGATATAAAACCGGGTTTGCGATTTCGATTTCACGACGCGTCGCACATTATAGGTTCCGCAAGTGTTGAAGTTGCATTTATACTAAATGGAATTGAGCGAAAAGTGCTGTTTTCTGGCGATTTAGGACCCGCTCGCAGTCCCCTGCTTCGCGCGCGTGAATTACTGCCAAATGTGGATATTGTGCTGATGGAAAGCACAAATGGCGCGCGGAATTTTTCCGCCAGTTCTTCCTCGGCCGATGCGCTTGCGGAAGTTGTGCAACGGGTTGCGGCTAGGGGTGGAAAAATACTGGCGCCAACATTTGCCCTTGGTCGCGCGCAAACATTATTGTTGCGCTTGGCGGAATTATCGCGTTTAAATAAACTGCATGGAATGAATGTGTATTTAGATTCACCCATGGCAATTCGCGCCTCTGAATTATGTGGCCGCTATCCGGCGCTGCTTGAGCCAACCTTGCGCGCCGCGGCTGAAGCTGGAAATGATCCGCTTCACTTCGCGGGATTGCAGCATTTATTTAATCGCAGACAAAGTTTGAAACTGACCAAGAGCGCGCAACTTGGAATTATTCTGGCAGGCAGCGGATTTTGTGACGCGGGTCCGGTGCTGCATCATCTTGCGGCGCTTGTTGCGGATTCGCGCAACGCGCTTCTATTTGCGGGCCATCAAATTGTTGGCTTGCTTGGACATTCGCTTTTGCATCACGCGAAGTTGATTGAATTAAAAGAAGGCATGTTTGAGGTGAAAGCCGA
>CANJIC010000071.1 GCA_947474205.1 Planctomycetaceae bacterium
ACAGAAGCTCTGCCAGACGCCATGTTCAGGGTGCGCTTGCAGAACGACAAAGAAATTCTCGCCTACGTCAGTGGCAAGATGCGGAAGTTTTTCATCCGCATTCTTCCCGGCGACAAAGTCACTATCGAACTGAGTCCCTACGACATGACCAAGGGACGCATTGTCTACCGTTTCTAAGAAAGAGAAATTATGAAAGTCCGCAGCAGCATTAAACGAAGAACCCGCGATTGCCAAATCGTTGTCCGCAAAGGCAAGCGTTTCGTCATCAACAAGAAGAACCCCCGACTCAAGCAGCGACAAGGCTGATTCAGAATAGATTTTAAGGAGCACCCCATGCCACGACTAGCAGGTATCGACATTCCCGAGCGCAAGAAGATTCTTTTCGCTCTTCAATACATCCACGGCATTGGCCCGAAGTTTGCCAAGGACATTCTTATAAAGACCGGCATTGATGGCGACCGCAAAGCCAGCACGCTTGACGACAAGGAACTGGCCAACATCAGCCAGTTGCTCGATCAGAATTACATTCTGGAGGGCGCGCTTCGCCGTCAAATGCAACAAGATATTCAACGCCTCAAGGACATTCGCTGCTACCGCGGCGAGCGTCATCGCAAGGGTTTGCCTTGTCGTGGTCAACGTACTCGTACAAACGCCCGCACTCGTAAGGGCAAGAAGCGAACGGTCGCCGGCAAGAAGGGCGTGAAGGGTTGATCCCGTCGCGCAATGTAAAGAACAGGAATTATTCATATGGCAAGTAAGAAAAAAGTTCGTAAAAATATCGTCAAGGGCATCGTGGTTGTGAACGCGTCCTTCAACAACACCATTGTCACTGTGACCGATGTGAACGGTGAAACCCTTGCATGGGATTCAGCCGGTAGCGTTGGTTTCAAGGGCGCTCGCAAGAGCACTCCATTTGCCGCCAGTCGCGCCGCTGAAAAAGTTGCGGGCAAGGTCAAGCGTTTGGGAATGCGTGAAGTGGAA
Source organism: Planctomycetaceae bacterium (assembly GCA_947474205.1). Next base: position 982 of record CANJIC010000071.1, read on the forward strand.
GTTCGTGTGAAGGGACCAGGTCCTGGCCGCGAAAGCGCCGTGACCGGTCTTGCGCACAACGGCTTGAAGGTGATCGCCATTGAAGATCACACGCCAATTCCGCATAACGGATGCCGCGCCCCCAAGAAGCGACGCGTGTAATAGCGTTGATTTGGAAGGGTTTTTCACGTATACTGCCCGACCGTGTTTTGTTGTCGCGGGCCTCACTTTCTTTGTGTTTGGGTGTTTGCAAATCGTACTCCTCTTGGCCAAGAAGGCGTGTTGAACTGTTGCAGCAGAGTTCAACATTCGCCGTGAGTCCAAGAGTTTCCTGTTCAGGATTCTGCCGCAACTTTGGAGATTCATCATGCACGTTCGATGGCGCGGATTAGAACTACCGTCACATGTCACTGTAGATCAAAAGAGTTTGACACCAACTTTCGGTCGCTTCACAGCTGAGCCATTTGAGCGCGGCTTTGGAACCACGGTTGGAAATAGTCTTCGTCGCATTCTGCTGTCAAGCCTTGAAGGCGCGGCCATCACCAGCGTGAAAATCGCTGGCGTGACGCACGCGTTCACAAGTCTTCCCGGCGTCAATGAAGATGTCACCGACATTATTCTGAACATCAAGAAGTTGGTTGTCAGCATGGAAGGCGACACCGCCAAGACCATGCGGCTTCTGGCCGAGGGTCCAGGCGAAGTGACGCCGGATCTGATCGAGGCTGATGCTTCGATTCAAATTCACAATCCAGAAACAGTGCTGGCCACTCTGACCGAAAAGAATGAATTTGCCGCTGAATTCACGGTTGAGAAGGGCCGCGGCTATCTGCCAGCTAGCGAGCAATGGGCCAAGATTGAAGAGCAAGAAATTGGATTGATTCCAGTGGACGCCATCTTTAGTCCAGTGCTTCGTGTGCGCTACCGCGTGGAAGACACCCGCGTTGGTCAACGCACCAATTACGACCGTTTGATTCTGGACATTTGGACCAACGGAACCATCACTCCAGAAATGGCGTTGGTTGAGGCGTCCAAGATTTTGCGCAAGCACTTGAATCCGTTTGTCATGTTTGACAATGAAGGTGAAGAAACTGTTCCAACCAACATTGCCAACGAGCCAGACGCCGAACTTGAGTTGATCCGCAAGGTCAACATGCCAATCTCCGAGCTTGACCTCACCGTTCGCGTGAGCAATTGCCTGGAAAGCGCCAAGATTAAATTTGTTCATGAACTGGTTCGTAAAACCGAAAACGACATGCTGTGTCTGCGGGCATTTGGCCGCACCAGCCTGCGAGAGTTGAAGAAGTCGCTTGAAGACGAAGGTTTGGGCTTGGGCATGGTTATGCCTGAAGGCTTCAAGCCAGCGACAAGTGATTCACACGCCTAAATTGTTTGATCCGATGTGCCCCGTTTTGAATTGAGGAATTTGCAATGCGCCATAAAGTAGCTGGAAAACAACTGTGTCTGAAGGAAGATCATCGCCGCGCGATGATTCGAAATCTTGCCGCAGGCTTGTTTGAACACGGACAGATTGAAACCACTTTGCCCAAGGCCAAGATGGTGCAACCATTTATTGAGAAGCTGATCACCACGGCCAAGACCAAGTCTTTGACCACGCGTCGACAGTTGCTCAGCAAGTTGCCCGATCGCAAAGTCTTTGCATGGATCGCGGATCCCAATGTTCCCGAGAGTCGCAAGACCAGTGAATTTTGGGAGCTGCCTTCCGTGGATTCGATCGAGTTCAATCGCTTTGGTGAAGTGCGCAAGTCGCCTCGATTGATTGAGCACATTCTTACCCGCGTGGCTCCACGCTACAAGGATCGTGCGGGTGGTTACACACGCATCATCAAGCAGGACAAGCACCGCATTGGCGATGCCACCATGCTTGTGATTCTTCAACTGGTTGGCTCCGAAAGTGGAAGCCAAGTCAGTGGTCGCGAAGGTCACCGTCGAAAAGTTTCCAACCGCCGCTCCGCGTTTGCCGCGAAGAAGCGCAAGGAAATTGCCGACGGCAAGAACGCCGCGAAGGCGCAAGATAAGTCTGAGGCCAAGTCTGAAGCCAAAGGCGAGTAACTTTCACTGACCGGCTTTGCGCTTGAAGTGAAGCTGACTAATCAAGTTTGCACATCGCCCCGACCCTTCAAAGTCGGGGCTTTTTTTTGCCAAAGGGCCATAACCTTTTCGGGTGTTCATGTAAGGTTATTTGACTAAAAACATAAGAAAATTGTTCTCATATTTGAGCTTATATGGGATAGTTAATCATGGTCATGTCGCCGCACAGCATGGCGTTACGAATAACTGCAATTGCGTGATGCGATGACATGAATGTGTCGGCGAAAAATGAGGCCCTATGAATTGCGCAGGATAGATACAGCAATGACGACTCACCGTGGGCAACTTTGGATTGGTAAGCGCGCGCTTCTTTTAGCGTGCGCTTTTGTTGTCCTGTTTGCGCGCATGGCGAATGCACAAGTGGCGCTTCATGATGTTGGAAATTTCACAGCCAACTCAAGCGCGAAGTTTGTCAGCGGTGATGGAACTATTGTGGGTGGTGTAAGCGCGAATTCAACATTTGGATGGACGAGCGCGCGCGGCATATTTAGTTTGGGAAAAATTGCCGGTCAAGACAATCCGCCTATCGCAAGTTCCGCAAGTACCAGTGGCGCTTCTGTATTGGCTGGAACTTCTGACAACTACGACAGCAGCACTGGTGAAATGATTCGCCGTATCACCTATTGGTCGGAGGGATCAGGATGGAGTGAACTTCCGTCGCCATTTGAATCTCCAGAGCATTGGGATTTAAACAACGGACCACGCATCAGCGCAAATGGATCAGCGATTGTGGCCATGACTTCTGGTTCTGGTGTGAACACAATTCGAAAGTGGAATGGTGAAACTTGGCAGACTCTTCCCGCAATGGAAGGGCAGCACTGGGAATTAGGTTCCGCACGAATTAGCGGTAATGGATCCATCATTATTGCCCGCACCGAATATGGGTCTTTTCGATGGAATGGCGGATATTGGACTCAGATTTACACACCAACTGGCGGGGCTGTCTCTTGGGCGACGGATCTAAATTCAGACGGCTCTGTTGTTGTTGGAAGTTATTACTGCTCCGGTTGTGGAGAATCTGCCAGCACTATTAATATTTTTCGCTGGACCGCAAGCGAAGGATTTCAGAATTTAGGTTGGCCACCCTCTGGGCCAAGTGATTCAGCCAGTGTGAACACCTTAGTCAGCAGCGACGGCTTGGTTGTTGCTGGAACATACGTGGACTCAAGCGGAATTCAATCTGCCTTCCGTTGGACATCAACTGCTGGCATGCAAGCGCTTGGCCCATTAGAGGGCGACACGCAAGCCCGTATCAAATCACTTAATAGCGATGGGTCAATCCTGGTTGGCGATTCGTTTAAAACAGAATCGGAGATACCGATTTTTCACGCATTTCGCTGGACAACCACGGGTGGCATGTCCAATCTAGGTCCGCTACCCGGTGGCGCAACGGACGCATTTGCAGAGGCAGTGAATAGTGATGGCTCGGTTGTTGTTGGAGTCATGTTTCATAGGCTGACCTCTGGTCAATTAATTGATACACGCGCATTTCGCTGGACAAGCGCTGGTGTTGTGAGTCTTGGCGCGCTTGCAACTCCCACTCAGCCCTCGGATGTAAGTAGCAATGGCGCGGTGGTTGTGGGCTCCTCACAGTTTGGAAATATCTACAGTCCTGGCGGCGACAATAATGGAAACCATGCGTTTCGTTGGACAAGCGGGGGAGGCGACTTTGATCTTGGATTGAATACCCAACTGGATGAGGTTGATTCTCAAAGTGAGATGGTGAGCGGCGATGGTTCGGTGGGATTGGGTGTCAGTCGCCGTACTAACTCCGGGACATCAACAATTACGAGCAAGGCCTTTCGCTTTAGTAGTGCAGGAGTGAAAGTAAATCTGGAGCCTTTGGACGGCGACGACGAATCTTTTATTCATATTGGCAATATCAAGACGGATTTGCGCGACACGTTCGCAGATGATTCAAGTGAAGGTGGAAAGTGTGTGAGTTTTGATGGGGCGGTGGCGGTGGGAACCAGTTGGTATGTTGGTGAAGGCACAAGATTTAGAGCGGTGCGTTGGAATGCTTCTGGTGTGCCAACCAATCTTGGGATGTTGGAAGGAGATAACAATTCAGCAGCGCTCGCGGTGAGTAGCGATGGCCAAGTTGTTGTTGGCGCAAGTATTTCATATTTCAGCGGTAGCACACCAATAAATCCAAAGGCTTGTCGCTGGACAAGCGCAGGTATACAAGGGCTTGGCCTCTTGCCTGACACGCAGAACTCCGCAGCGTTTTTCGCCAGCCAAGATGGCGCGGTCGTTGTTGGAACATGCACGGGTTTCGATGGCGGAGACATTTTTAAAAGCAAAGTATTTCGCTGGACAAGTGCTGGCATAAGTGATCTTGGCGCGCTGAGTGATAATCCTGGGAGGGATTTGTATTGGCCAGTTGCCATGAGCAGTGATGGATCTGTGATTCTTGGAATGTACGAACGCCCAGCCGTTGGATCAGTCATTCGTGGCGCCTTTCTTTGGTCAAGCTCAACAGGCATGGTCGAGCTTCCGGCGCCTATCAACCACTTAAATCCTTTAAGCCTGAGCGGCGATGGCACGATTGTTGCCGGCGCGCGCGACAACATTGAACTTGGCACACGGATTGCATGTGTATGGATCGCTGGACTTGGATCCATTGATCTCAAAACATATCTCACTGGCCAAGGCATTGATATGACGCTAAGGAATCCTACCGCGTGCGGGATTTCAGCAGACGGACACACAATTATTGCGATTGATGAGACCAACGAAATTCAATCAACAGTGGTTGTGAATGGATTATATTTTATAGAGCCGCCAACAATTTCTTCGGTGAGTCCAAACGTTGGACTGACTAAAGGCGGCACGGCCATCACGATCACGGGAACGAATTTTATTGGCGGATCAAGCGTGAAGGTTGGTGGAGTTGCGGCAACAAGTGTTGTTGTTGTCAGCGACACATCGATCACAGCGGTGACGCCTGCGGGCGCTGCTGGTGCAAAAAATGTTACGGTGACAACCGCAGGAGGAACAGCTACGGCAACGGGTGCGTTCACGTTTGTTGTGCCAGCGCCAACGATTGCAAGTGTGAGTCCATCAAGTGGACCAACAACGGGTGGAACAAAGATCACGATTGTTGGAACGAATTTAACGGGCGCAAGTAGTGTGAGTATCGGCGGCGCTTTGTGTTACGGCCTGGAAGTTCTCAGCGACACTACGATGACAGCGGTCACCTATCCGTTTACTGGTACTCGCGATGTCGTGGTGACGACGCCGGGAGGAACGGCGACGGCCGCGGGTGCGTTCACATTCATTGTGCCAATTCCAGCGCCAACGATTGCAAGCGTTTCGCCAACTTCAGGAACAACGGCGGGTGGCACCGTGATCACGATTACGGGCGACAACTTAAGCGGCGCGAGTAGCGTGACTATTGGCGGTGTTGCGGCCACCAGTGTGTTTGTTGTAGATGCGACTTCTATCACCGCGGTCACACCTGCGGGAACAGTCGGCGCGCAGACCATTGTTGTCACCACTTCAGGTGGATCAACATCGCAAGCAATTACATTTACTTATGTCGCGGCGCCAACTATTGCAAGCGTCAGCCCAACTTCTGGACCCACCGCTGGCGGCACCGCGATCACCATCACCGGAACTAATTTGACGGGCGCAAGTAGCGTGACTATTGGCGGCGTTGCGGCCACCAGTATGGTTGTTGTAGATGCGACTTCTATCACCGCGGTCACACCTGCGGGAACAGTCGGCGCGAAGACCATTGTTGTGACCACTTCAGGTGGGCCAACATCGCAAGCAATTACATTTAGTTATGTCGCGGCGCCAACAATTTCTTCGGTGAGTCCAAACGTTGGACTCACTACGGGCGGCACGGCCATCACGATCACGGGAACGAATTTTATTGTCGGATCAAGCGTGAAGGTTGGTGGAGTTGCGGCAACAAGCGTTGTTGTTGTCAGCGACACATCGATCACAGCGGTGACGCCAACTGGAACGGCTGGCTCAAAAAATATTTCAGTGACAACCGCGGGAGGAACTGCGACTTTGCCAAGCGCGTTTATGTATGTCACTCCTACAGTTTTGGCTTGGGGCGCAGGCACTACCAACACCAGCATCTTTCCGGAATACGGTCAATGCATTATTCCTATTGCTGCCCAAAGCGGTGTTTCATCTATCGAGGGAGGTGGCTTCCATTCCATTGCTTTGAAAGCTGGCGCCGTTCTTGCTTGGGGTAACAACGCCAACGGTCAATGCATTATTCCTATTGCTGCCCAAAGTGGTGTTTCAGCTATCGAGGGCGGTGGCTACCACACCATTGCTTTAAAAGCTGGCACCGTTCTTGCTTGGGGTAACAATGACAACGGTCAATGCAATGTTCCTGCCGCTGCTCTTAGCGGCGTTTCAGCTATTGCGGGTGGTGCCTACCACACCATTGCTTTGAAAGGTAGCGCCGTTCTTGCTTGGGGTAATAACGACAACGGTCAATGCAACATTCCTACTGATGCCACCCGCGGCGTGACTGCTATTGCAAGTAGTGGTTGGCACAATATTGTTTTGAAAGGTGGCACTGTTTTTGCTTGGGGTTGGAACAACTTCGATCAATGCAACATTCCTGCCGCTGCCACGAGTGGCGTGACTGCTATTGCGAGTGGGGACTACCACGCCATCGCTCTTAAAAATGGCGCCGTTCTTGCTTGGGGTAACAACAATGACGGTCAATGCAACATTCCTGGGGCTGCGCTTAGCGGCGTGACTGCTATCGCGGGCGGTGCCCTCCACACCGTTGCTTTGAAAGATGGCGCCGTTCTTGTTTGGGGTAACAATGTTTATAGTCAATGCAACATTCCTATTGCTGCGCTTAGCGGCGTGACTGCTATTGCGAGCGATGGCGCTCACACCATCGCTCTCAAAGGTGGAGGTGGACCTGCGCCAACCATCGCAAGCATCTCACCATCTTCAGGATCAACTTTAGGTGGCACCGCGATCACGATTGCGGGAACAAATTTACTTAGCGCAAGTAGCGTGACGGTTGGCGGAGTTGCGGCGACAAGCGTTGTTGTTATGAGTGACACATTGATTACCGCAGTGACGCCTGCGGGAATTGAGGGCGCGCAAAATATTGCTGTGACAACAGTGAACGCAACGGCGACGCTTGAAAATGCGTTCACGTTTGTTGTGCTAGCACCAACGATTGCAAGTGTGAGTCCATCAAGCGGAATAACGGCTGGTGGCACAGCGATCACAATTACGGGCGACAACTTAAGCGGCGCGAGTAGCGTGACGGTTGGTGGAATTGCGGCCACGAGTGTTGTTGCAACGGCGACTTCAATTACGGCGGTGACGCCTGCGGGCGCGGCTGGTGCGAAAGATGTTGCGGTGACAACGGCGGGAGGAACTGCAACCGCAACGGGTGCGTTCAAATATGTGACCCCTGGTTCCGTTGTTGCTTGGGGTTACAACCAATTCGGTCAAAGCACCATTCCTCTGGCTGCACAAAGCGGCGTTTTCGCTATTGCGTGTGGTGTCAATCACACCATGGCCCTGAAAGATGGCCAAGTTTTGGCTTGGGGTTCCAATGCCAGCACTCAATGCACCGTTCCTGTTGCTGCACAAAGCGGCGTTTCAGCAATTGCGGCTGGTGGCTATTTCTCTATCGCTATTAAAGCTGGTGCCGTTCTTGCTTGGGGGGACAATGGCAACCAGCAATGCACCGTTCCTGTTGCTGCACAAAGCGGCGTGACTGCTATTGCTGGCGGGCAATACCACACCATCGCGCTCAAAGTTGGTGCCGTTCT
>CANJIC010000072.1 GCA_947474205.1 Planctomycetaceae bacterium
ATGCTTTTACAGCAGGAAATAGCCTTTAAACACGTGGCCGACATGGCCAAGGCCAATCGCCGACTTGAAGTGTTGGTGGACGCGCCAGTCGAAGCGCGCGCCAAAAAAGGCGAGCATGTGTACACCGGCCGCGCGTGGTTTCAAGCGCCCCAAGTGGACAGCTCAACCATCATTCGCTCCAAGCGTGAACTGTCGCCAGGCGAGTTGGTCATGTGCGAAGCAGTTGACAGCGCCGAGTACGACCTTGTGGTCAAGCCCGACGATGAGACTGGCCGAAGCATTTCTTTGCCACTTGCCAATGCTCGCCACAAACATTAACGCGTATGTCGCAATTCGTTGAAGAGAATCACTTGAGCACTTTCAAACACAAGCGCTCTGATTGGGGCTTATGGTTTCACATGCACGAACATGTACAACTGTCCATGCGCGCGCGGTTCCTGGTTCACTGGCGCGCCAATTGGCGAATGTTTCAAGCCAGAAAAATTCTCGCGCTTTCATCCCTGATTGCCCTCGCTCCATCTCTGTTGTTTGCATTGCTGCTGTGGATCTTTGATCCTTTCAATCCCCGAAAATTTGAAGCACAGCCTATGGATCTCACGGTCTTACTCGGTGTCATTGGGGGAATGCTTTTGCTGTGGTTGGCGGTGCAACATCTCTTCTTTGTCTACACCATGAACCGCTATTACGCCCCATTTGTGCGCCGAGAAATCACTGCTTTTGGCATGCCCATGTGTCAGGCGTGCGGACATCGCCTTGCCAGCGGGCAAGTGGATCGGTGTCCCGAATGTGGAACACAATTGCTGCCAAACATTTTGTAATTTCATGCGCAACTTGAACGCCTGCGTCGACTAGAATGCTGTGCTCAAGTTATTCCCTCAATGCACATCCGCAACTTCTCCATCATCGCTCACATTGACCACGGCAAAAGCACGTTGGCCGATCGTTTATTGCAAGCCACCAACGCGGTGAGTAGTCGTCAAGCGCGTGAGCAAATTTTGGACTCCATGGATCTTGAGCGCGAGCGCGGCATCACCATCAAGGCCAGCGCCGTGACGGTGCAACATATTTTCAAGGGCGAAACCTATCAACTGAATTTCATCGACACGCCGGGCCATGTTGATTTTGCATACGAAGTCAGCCGCGCGTTGACGGCGTGTGAAGGCGCGGTGCTGGTGGTTGATTCCACCCAAGGCGTGCAAGCGCAAACGGTTGCCAACGCCTACTTGGCCACGGCCAACAATTTAGAGTTGATCCCGGTCATCAACAAAATTGATTTGCCCGCCGCGGATCCCGATGGCGTTGCCATGGAAATGGAACAAGTGCTTGGAATCCGCGCCGAAACGTGCATTCTTGTCAGCGCGAAGACTGGCCAAGGCATTCAAGAATTGCTGGATGCGATCTGTGAAAAACTTCCGCCGCCGCCGCCGCCAAAGTCCAACAAGTTGCGCGCGCTTATTTTTGACAGCATCTACGACGACTACAAAGGCGTGGTGGTGTACTTCCGCGTGTTCGATGGCTGCATAAAGTTTGGCGACAAGATTCGCATGATGAGCACGGGCCGCACCTTCGCGGTTTCGGAACTTGGTCGCAACACGCCGTTCCCACAAAAGATGCAGCGCTTTGAACACTCGGAAGTGGGCTACCTCGCGGCCAGCATCAAGACGCTTGCCGATGTTCGCGTAGGCGACACGATCACGCTTGACCTTGATCCCGCCGATGAACCGCTGCCTGGATATCAAGAGCCCAAGCAAATGGTGTTCTGCGATTTCTATCCCTCATCAAGCAATGAAGAGGGAAGCAGTGGAAAGAAAGGCGAGTTTGAAGCCTTGCGCGAGGCGATTGAGAAACTGCATTTGAACGACGCAAGTTTCACCTTTGAAGTGCAGCACTCCGAGGCGCTTGGATTTGGATTTCGCTGCGGTTTCCTTGGTCTTTTGCACATGGACATTGTGCAAGAACGGCTCGAGCGCGAGGGCGGCGTTGAAGTTGTGCAGACCGCTCCCACCGTGACGTACATGATTGTCGGCCACGACGGCAGCAAAGTTGAAATTCACAATCCCGCGGACTTGCCCGACATGAGCCAAGTCTTGGCCATCGAGGAGCCGATTGTTAAAATTGAAATTATTTGTCCCAATGAAAATATTGGCGACTTGATGAAACTCAGCGACTCGCGCCGCGGCGTGTTCAAGACGCAACGCTATCTCAGTGACACCCGTCAGATTCTGGACTACGAGTTGCCGCTGGCGGAAATTATTTACGACTTCTACGACAAGCTGAAAAGTATCACGCGCGGCTACGGAACCATGGACTACGAAGTCATATGTTTCCGCGCCAATGATTTGGTGAAAGTGAACGTGCTAGTCAACGGCGAAGTGGTCGAGGCGTTGAGTTTGATCACGCACAAATCCACCGCCGAATATCGCAGCCGCATCATCTTGGAAAAACTGAAGAAGCAAATCGATCGCCATCAATTTGAGATTCCGCTTCAAGCCGCCATCGGTGGCCGCATTATTGCGCGCGAGTCCATCAAGGCCCTGCGCAAAAACGTGTTGGCCAAGTGCTACGGTGGCGACATCAGCCGCAAACGCAAATTGCTGGAAAAGCAAAAACGCGGTAAAAAGCGAATGAAAACCATTGGAATGGTCAGCATTCCGCAAGAGGCTTTCATGGCCATTCTTGACCAAGGCGATTAAGCGAGCCCCTTTGCCCCACAAAACTGCGCGTGAAACTGCGCACGAAACTGAGCCAGCAAAGTCTCACACATGTTCATGGGTGATCGCTCTCCAAGAGCGCGCCGTGAAATTCAACCACACGCTTTCACGCCGCGTCGTTAAACTGCCCCAATGAAAAAAATTGAACGCATCGCTCTGTGCCTGACCATTCTCACCGTGGCATGGCTTCTTCTTGGTCGTCCCACGCCCGACACCAGCGCCAATGCGCGCGCCGTGAATATGGCGGACCTTGGACCCGCGCAAAATATTTTGCTGGAAGGCAAAGATGGCGTGCTCACAATTCGCAATGAGGCCAACCATCTTGCCTGGGGTGATCAACCAACATCACGCGTGTGGAGTTGCGCCGCGGTGCATCTAGACAAGGTGCTGAAAAAGTTGCTGGCTAACACCCGCTTCATGGATGAGCGCAGCCAGTTTGAGGAGGCCGCCAAAAAACAAAACTCCGACTTCGAGCGCCAAATGGAAGTGATCAAAGCCAAGTATGGCGACATGCCCAAGGACAATCCTGAACTCGCCAAGGGCAAGGAAGAAATGCAAGCCTTGTATGGGCAATATCAAAAGTGGAACGAAGGCGTTAGCGCCTCCCAAAGCAAACTCATGGCGGGGCAAGTTGAATCGGCGTACCGAGAGTTGGTGACCGCGGTGGATGTGGTGGCAGACCGCCAAAAAATAGATGTTGTGTACCGATTTATTCCAGCCGCCACACCATTTGAGTCCGCTCAACTAGGCGACGCCATGGTGCAAGTGCAAGCGCGCACATTCTTGCGTGCGCCGGAATCGCTTGACATTACTGCGGATGTCATGAAGGAACTTGGTCTGAAGGATTAACAGTCGCCGCGACATGGGCAGCAACGGCTTGCTCAAATTTGCGCGCAATATTTTCCTTCACGGCTTCCATGGACGGGCAACGCTGGCCCAAGCATTCACGCATGCTTGTCACTGCGCGTTCTGCAAGTCCGCACGGCACGATCAAATTGAACGCGGCAAGATCTGGATTCACATTCAGCGCCAGTCCGTGCATGCACACCCATCGACTCACGCGCACTCCCATGGCGCATATTTTTAAATCGAGCGACTGATCCTTGGCGCGCACCCACACCCCTGTCGCCGCCGCGTCGCGCCGCGCATCTAGACCAAAGTCGGCCAACACTTGGATCACCGTCTCTTCAAGCAAGCGCATGTAGCCATGAATGCGCAAACCCATGCGCTCCAAATCAAGAATGGGATACACCACCAATTGACCCGGTCCATGCCACGTGACATCTCCACCGCGGTCGGTCTCCACGCACTCAACACCCAAATCCGCCAACCGCTGCGGTGACACCAGAACATTTTTCGCCGCATTTGGTCGACGACTTATCGTGATGACTTGCGGATCATGCTCCACCAAAAGCAACTGCATTTGCCCTCGATTTGCCCGCGCCGCCAGTACTTGCGCATGTGCTGCGCGCTGCAACTCAAGCGCCTGCGTGTAGGACATTCTTCCAAGATCTTTCATTTGCAGCAATTGCATTGAATCTTCAGTTTACGCTGCCCGAGCCCACGACTCTCAATACAATCCCATACATGTCCAAGGTGCATTCTTCAGCAATTTTAACTGGTGATATTCAAATTTCAAAAGGGGCGGAGGTTGGTCCTTTCTGCGTGCTCGATGGAACCATGGGGCCCATCACTGTTGGCGCAGGCACGCGCTTGATGCACCAAGTTTCCATGCAAGGACCGCTGACTGTTGGCGAGCGCAATCGCATTTATCCAGGCTCCTCCATTGGATATCCTCCGCAAGATTTGGGTTTTGATCCAGACAAGGCTGGCGCTGGTTGCGTGATTGGCGACGACAACACCTTCCGTGAATCAGTGAGCATTCACCGCGCAAAAATGGAATTGCCAACACGTATTGGTGATAAAAATTATCTCATGGCTAACAGTCATATCGCCCACGATTGCTTGGTTGGAAGCAAATGCATTTTTGCTAACAATGTTTCTCTTGGCGGACATGTTGAAATTGGCGATGGAGTTATTTTTGGCGGCGTGTCCACGGTGCATCAATTTGCGCGCGTAGGTCGAGGGGCCTTTCTTGGTGGCTTGACCGGTTTAAGCACGGATTTGCCTGCGTTTTTCATGCTGACCGCCATCAATGTCGCCGGTAGTTTGAATTTGATTGGCATGCGCCGCAGCGGAATGCAACGAAGCGACATTGATACCGTTCGCTGGGTCTATGAAGTGGTTCAAAGACGAAAACTGTCACGACCCAATGTGCTGATCGCGTTGGCGGAGCGTAAAGAAAATCCGATCGTGCAGGAATACATGCGCTTCATCGAGACTGCGAAACGCCCTATTACTCCAAGCACGGGAAGCGCGCTGCGCGGAACTTCAATCACGACCACTGTGGAATAAATGCATCCACCCATTCGCATTCGTATTTTGGCCAGCGGCAGCCAAGGTAACGCCGCCATTGTTTCGCTGCGTCCACATGATGCGGCTCCAATGCACTTTATTATTGATTTAGGTTTGTCGCCACGTAAATTATGCGGCGCGCTAGCGGTGGAAAATATCAAGCCACATGAAATTGCCGCCATTCTTTTAACGCACGCCGACGCGGACCATTTACATGGTGGATGGGCTCGGCGCTGGCCCTTTGAAAATGCCAAGGTCATTGCGCGCAATGCGCATCACCGCGCCCTTGCCAACGCTGGAATTGACGCAAAGAACATGCTTGATGCGGACGCGAATTCTCAAGTCTTTTTCCCACAAATTAAGACCTTTGCATTGCCGCATGACAAGGCGGGTTCAACCGGCTTTCGCATTTCAACTGATGGCGTAGCGATGGGTTGGGCCACGGATTTGGGTCGCATGTCAAGCGACGCGCTGGCATTTTTCGCGGGCGTGGACGCACTTTGCATTGAAAGCAATTACGACGCGCGCATGCAACAACATTCTTCGCGGCCGGATTTCTTGAAGGAGCGCATTATGGGTGGCCATGGACATCTTTCAAATGTGGAGGCCATGCAAGCGGTGCTTCACATTCATGGCAAGCGCGCGCTGCGTCACATTGTGCTGCTGCATCTTTCGTCGCAGTGCAACTCGCAAGACTTGGTGCGCGAGTTGTGGAATACCCACGCGCCGGAAATTGCCGGCAATATGCAAGTGGCCACGCAAACGCTTCCGCTGCCGTGGGTTTGCGTAGGGCAGCCGCGCCAATGCGCCTGGAGCGAGTCTCTGTTCGTGGCGCTGCGATAAACTTTCATTCAAACCACGCCATACATTTTCAATGTGCGCTCACTTTCCGCGCCTCGGCATGTCATTGCTTAAGCGCCTGCTCAAAATCAAGCAAATCACGCTGCCGCCCGAAGCCCCCCGCCTTCGCTACGCTGAGAAGTCCCTCATGAGCGACTTCATTGGACATCACTGTGGCGTTGCCTTGGTGCGCTTAAAAAAACCGCTGGCGGAATTGCAACGCATTCACGGCGACCCGCTGTGGGGACTTCGAAAATTATATTTGCTCATGGAGAAGCAACACAACCGCGGGCAAGATGGCGCGGGAATTGCCAGCGTGAAATTTGCCACGGCGGCGGGCGAACCATTTCTTTCGCGGCTTCGCAACAGCAAGCGAAGTCCCATTGAGCGTCTCTTTGACGCGGCGCTAGGACCCGCCACAAAAATTTCTGAGCATGATCTGCGCAACATGGATCCGCTGGAACTGAAGCGGCGCATTCCCATGCTTGGTGAAGTCATGCTTGGCCATCTTCGCTATGGAACATTTGGCGGCCGTGGCGAAAATGCGTGCCACCCATATGTCCGCCGCTCCAATGTGGCCAGCCGCAATTTGGCCGTGTGCGGCAACTTTAACTTGACCAACGCCACGGAACTTTTTCAAACGCTTGCGGCGTATGGGTTGAACCCCGTGGGCGACACCGACACTGGCGTTGTGCTTGAAAAAATAGGTCATTTCCTTGATGTTGAGCATGATCAATTGCGCGCTAGCGCGGGTCCTGGCAGCCTGAAAAACTTGGACGGTGTTGACTTGGCCCACGCCGTGGCGCAGGAACTGAATCTGACGCGCGTTCTTACAAAAGCCACCGCGGACTTTGACGGCGGCTATGTCTTTGTTGGCTTGCTTGGTCACGGCGATTGCTTTGTCTGCCGCGACCCCAACGGAATTCGCCCCGTCTTTATTTTGGAAACCGACGATGTGGTGGCGGCCGCAAGTGAACGCGCCGCTCTGACCACCGTCTTTGATGTCGCGCCTGAATCCGTGAAGGCGCTTGAGCCAGGACACGCGCTGATTGTGCGCCGCGATGGCGTGGTGGTGCGCGAACAATTTTGCGAGCCCGCCGCGCGCTTGGAATGTTCTTTTGAGCGAATTTATTTTAGCCGCGGTAACGACCCGGACATTTACAACGAGCGCAAACAACTTGGCCGCAATTTGGCCGAACCTGTGTTGCAACAAACCGGCGCGGACTTCTCCAAAATTGTTTTTGGTTTCATTCCAAACACCAGCGAGCCTGCGTTTCTGGGTTTGGTGAAAGAAGTTGAGCAACACATTCATAAGCGTGAAATTGCGGCTTTAACAGGCAAATTGCGCGCGGGCACACTCACGCAACTTGATCTGGAAACCTCCATTGGCATGTTGCCCCGCGTGGAAAAAATTGCGCATAAAGACCAGCGCTTGCGCACCTTCATTACGCACGACGCGGCGCGGCGCGATTTGGTCACGCACATTTACGATGTCACCCGCGGCGTGGTTGGTCCAGGCGACACGCTTGTCATGGTGGATGACTCCATTGTGCGCGGAACAACATTACGCGACTCCATCATCACAATGCTTGCTCGCCTGAAACCCGCGCGCATTGTCATTGCAAGTTCGGCGCCGCCTATTTGCTATCCAGACTGTTATGGAATTGACATGAGCCAACTTGGAAAGTTCATCGCGTTTGAAGCGGCGGTTGGCGTAATCCGAGATCGCGGCGACGAAAAACTATTCGCGGAAATTGAAACGCTCTGCCAAGAGCAGGCGCATCTTCCAGCGGCGCAAATGAAAAACCATGTTCGGCGAATTTATGATGCAGTCACGCACGAGCAACTGTGCGCGCGCATTGCCCAACTGATCCGCCCCGCTGGCCTGGCTTGGAAAGGCCAACTCGAGGTGGTCTATCAGCGAATCGAGGGTCTGACCCAAGCCATGCCACATCACCGCGGAATTTGGTACTTCAACGGCGAATATCCCACTCCTGGCGGGCTTCGAGTGCTGAATACGGCGTATTTAAATTGGCGAAAAAGCTCTGAAAAAAGGGCGTATTAGCCAAAATCAGCCGCGCCACGGTTATGCACACCAACGCATGTCCCGCAGGAAATTTCACGCTGAACTTGACCAATGAGTCAATTTAAGGTCTACTAGTCGACTCGCTGCAGTGCGACGAATCGCACCGCAGTTTCAAGGCTCTTTTAGAGGCACAGATGGCTCGTTACACAGGTCCAAAAGTTAAACTTTCTCGTCGAGTCGGCGTTCCAATTGCGGATATCCCGAAGCACACCGCAAAGCGGCAGCTCACCTCTAACGGCATGCACGGTTTCCGTGGCAAGCGCCCGAAGCCTTACGGTATTCGTAAAGATGAGAAGCAAAAGTTGCGCTACCACTACGGCGTGCTTGAAAAGCAATTCCGTCACGTGTTGGCAAACGCTGGTCGAACCACTGGCAACACAGGTGAAGTGCTCATGCAACTTCTGGAACGTCGCTTGGATAATCTCCTGCGCCGCGCTGGTTTTGCCCGCACCATTTGGGCGGCTCGTCAACTTGTTGCTCACGGTCACGTCAAAGTGAACGGCGAGAAGGTTGATCGTCCAAGTTATCTGGTTGAAATTGGTCACGAAATCACAATGCGAGAAGGCACGCACAAACTTGTTCGCGAGAACATGGAAAGCATGTCCAGTCACAATGTGCCAGGTTGGCTTGAAGTGAATCC
>CANJIC010000073.1 GCA_947474205.1 Planctomycetaceae bacterium
GGCAGCGGGAGCGAGAAAGTGAAACGCTCTGCAGAAAGGGTGGCACCAGTCGCTCAGACAACGCACCCCACGCGAGCGGGGCTCGCGTGGGTGCTAAACTCGCTTTGTGGTGCCACCCTTTCTGCGACGCGGGAATTTGCAAAGTTTGCGTGGGTGCTAAACTCGCTTGTGGTGCCACCCTTTCTGCGACGCGGGAATTTGTAACGTTTGCGTGAAAGCTAAACTCGCTTTGTGGTGCCACCCTTTCTGCGACGCGGGAATTTGCAAAGTTTGCGTGGGTGTTTAGTTCACACTTTTGGGCGGCATTTTTTATTTCGCGGCATCCAGTTGCACATTGGTGAAGTGGAATTCGCGCGCGTCAAACAAACCAAGGTCGCTTAATTTCAGCGCGGGAATTGGTAGGAGCGCTAGAAAACTAAGCGTCATGAATGGCGCCTTGAATGTGGCGCCAACATCGCGGGTCATGGCTTCATATCTTGCGCCAACGTCCTCCGCAGGTTGATCGCTCATTAACCCGGCGATGGGCAGCGGCAACACATCTACGTGATCGCCATTCACCAGAACTAAGCCGCCGCGCGCCTGAAACACGGCGTTTGCAGCCTTGGCCAACGCTTGGCGTGTGCCCGCGGCCACAACCACATTGTGGCTGTCATGCGCCACGCTTGCGGCGATGGCTTTTTCACCAAGACCAAGTCCGCGAATAAATGCGACCGCGGGCGGCGCATCCGTGTAACGATTGATGACCGCCAGAAACGCAATGTCGCGGGCGTCGCTTGTATCCAGTTCAATCACACCACCGCGCACGGTGAGCCATTCACTGGCCTCGCTGGTCACCAACTCGCCGTCATGCGGAACAATAACGCGCACTTGCGTTTGACCAATCGTTGTAGTCGCCACACGAAAATCATTCGCGGTAAATGTGGCACCACGAAATCGATTGGGCGTCTCCACATGAATCTGAGCAAATGTCGCCCGACCATCGCTGGCCACCAATTCACCGCCAATCCAAGTTTTTATGGCGCGAAATTCCTGCATGTCATTCACCAAAACCATGTCGGCGCGGTCGCCCACGCGCAACAAACCGCTACCAATTTTGTAATGCTCGATCGGGTTCACAGTCGCGCAGCGCAACGCATCAAACACATTCACTCCGCGCTGCACCGCGCGCGCCACAAGCACATTGATGTGCCCTTTCAGCAACATGTCGGGGTGCGCGTCATCGGTGCAAAACATGCATAAATGTGGGTATTCAAGCACAATTGGCCACAACGCTTCAAAGTTTCTGGCCGCCGAACCTTCGCGAATTAAAATCTTCATTCCCAAGCGCGCCTTGCCGCGCGCCTCCTCCAACGTGACACATTCATGATCGGTTGAAATACCTGCGGCAATATATTTCGCGGCGTCCGCACCCATCAGTTGCGGCGCGTGCCCATCCACTGGCTTGCTAAGCGCCTGAGCCGCGGCAATCTTTGCGAACACTTCTGGATCTCCGTGCAACACGCCAGGCCAATTCATCATTTCGCTTAAGTAGTGAATGTCGGGGCGCTTTAATATGTCCGCAACTTGTCGCGCATCAATGGTGGCGCCAGAAGTTTCAAATGCCGTGGCGGGCACGCATGAGGGACAGCCAAAACAAAACTGAAATGTCCGCCGACGCGCGTCATGCAACATAAATTCAATTCCAGCCACGCCTAAAACATTGGCAATCTCATGCGGATCACTAACGGTGCCCACAGTGCCGTGCCGTACCGCTACGCGCGCGAACTCACTTGGCGGCAACATACTGCTTTCAATATGCACATGCGCGTCAATCAAACCTGGAATTAAAATTCCTGCGTCCACTTCACCCGTGGCCGGCCGTAGCGCAACAATGCGACCTTGTTCAATATCAATTTCCTTGGGCTCAATGCTGCCGGCAAATACATCGACCACCATGTGTCGCATGTTCACGCGTGTGTGTGAAGTTATTTCTGAATCGACAAGCATGAGTTTGAAGATAGATCACAACCCAGATTTTTGAATGCCTAATCCTTTTGCGCCATTTGGCTATTTTTGCAAGGGTTACATTTCAACTCTTCGCCATGAATGTCCGATAAAGTCTTGTTTTAAACGCTTGATTTGAATATTTTGTCCCATAAATATTTACATAATTTCACATTTATAATTTGCACCACTCAGAATTCGTGACATATTTCTAGCACTTCCCTTACTTAACGTTCCCCTTACGTTCCCTCACTTCAAAAATTCGATTAACGGTCTGGAGTATCTCTATGCGCACGTTCCCTTTCGTCGCCGCACTTGCAACTTTTATTTCCTCAACAACCTTTGCCGCTGTCTTGGTGTTTGACAACGCTCAAGTTTTCGACGCGGGTCTACTTGACAGCTCGCTTGCAAACTACGGTCAAACATTTGAATCCTATTCAGGAAGCTCCGCATTCTTTACCGGTGGAACCGGTGCTTATGCGTGGAAGGCCTCATCCGCCAATGGCGTTCTTGGACAAGCTGGAGTTGTTCAAACTTTAACCGCCACCGACACTCTTAAATTTGAATTCTCATCTGGCAACGTCTATGGAGTTGGCGGACTATTCCATTATGTTGACGCAGCGGGCGCCTACAAGAGCGGTCTCATGAAGATCAAGTTGAGCGATGGAACAAGTTTTATTCGATCCATTTCCTCACAAACTACGTTCAGCGGTTTTATTACCACTGGCGCCAGCATTGCTTCACTTGAGTTGAGCCACATTGGCTCAACTGGCACCACATTCTCCGCCGCTGAATCAATGACCATTGGTTATGTTCCTGCTCCAGGCGCGTTTGCGCTGCTTGGACTTGCTGGTTTGGCCAGCCGTCGTCGTCGAGCCTAATTTCACATTTGATTCCTTCAACAGCCGTGGCATTTCGCCGCGGCTGTTGTGTTTTTACGAACCCATTTTTTTACCATGCCCATGCCTCTGCCTTGCCGTGGTGTACACCATGCTGGCATGTGCGCCTGACATAACTCCGCATGGCGCGACGCAAGCACTGAGGCCGTAATGATCGGCGGTGTCTTGAAGTGCTTCTTGATTTCAAAGGCAAGCACATTAAAGAACAAAGCGCTATCAGAGCGGTGCAATAAAATTCAATCGCCCCAGTGCCCACGGCGTGGTCGTTTCAAATTTCAAACGACCTTGTCTCTCAATGACAAGATGTGCTGATTATGATTCCAAGCGATGACGGCTAGAACTTAATCCTGTTTGAAATTCACGATGCATTTGCTCATGGAGTTCCCCCGCTTACCACGGAACCAGCGAAGTCAATATGCGTTTGACCAAACGACTGACTCGTTGCTTGAAAGTTGTGATATTGCGCGCTTCATCCTGCAAACCAGAGGCAACGCGTCGCTCCTCTGAAATGTGCCGCAATTCCTTGGCGAACTCGGGTCGCCGTTTCAACACTGGCAACACGCTGACTTTGGCAAATCGCAACAATGACACGCCGTCATCACCCGCGACCACATCCGCCGATCTGGGTTGATTCAGCAACAACGCCATTTCACCAAACCAATGTGGCGCGTGAATGTGGATGGGGTCCTTCCCCCTTACCAAAACAGAAACTGAGCCACGAATAATGAGATACATGTGATCGCTCTCTTCACCTTGGCGAACCGCAAACTCGCCCGTGTTCAATTCAATTTCTTGCGCATCACGCGCCAATTCACGCCGTTCGGAACTGTTCATGTGCGACTCATCAAAGAGTGGACACTTGGCCACAATCCGCTCTATGTTTGCAACTCGCTCTTCACCATCGACCACTTGCTGCGCATCGGCCTTCATGTCCACCATGCGAATGGTGCGCAGCGGGAACGGAATCTCTATATCACTTTCGCGCAGGGCGTACCACACGCGGCTGAGCACGCTGTCCACATTTTCGTCGAGCACGCGTCGGTCAGCCACCCAAAATCGCAATTCATAATTGATGGATGAGTCGCCGTAGCTTGTTAACAAAACCAACGGAGCTGGACGCTTCAACACGGAGGAATCTTGCCGCAACACTTGCAACATCACATCCTTGGCGAGCATGGGCGGCGTGGTGTAGGAAATGCCCACATTGCGCCGCACCCGAAGGGCGGGTGTTGGATGATCCAAATTCAAAACTTCTTTTGTCAGCAACTCGCCGTTGGCCACGATCAACATTTGTCCATCAAGCGTGTGAATGCGCGTGGAGCGCAAACTGGTGTCCCACACCACGCCTTCAAGACCGCCAACACCAATTTGCACCATGTCACCTTTTTGAAATACGTGGTCCGCTTGCAAGTCGAACCCCGAGAAAAGATTGGTAAGCGTGCGTTGCAAGCCAAGACCAACCACAAACACCAACGCGCCACCGACGCCAATCACCAAAGTCTTGATTGAATATTGCCCCGCGAAGTGGACTTGATAAATAATGGAAAGCCCAAGAACCCAAAGACCAAATCGCAACAAGGCTTTTTGCAGACGGATTAAATCGCCACCCTGAAGAGTGATACAAATGTTGCTCAGCACCACCAGCGCGAAACTCACCATGGCCATAAGCAATCCAAATTCCATAATTGTGCGCAAAATTGGAACGTTCAGCGTGCTGATTTCATCCGGGTTGTGAATAACAACGCTGATGACATATTCCCAACCAGCCGCGTTGCCCGCCCAGCCAACTACGGCGATGAGCAAACCCAATCCTAAACCGCGGGAATCCCCTTTGGTCTTTGCAAACAGTTTCACGCCAAGCACCGTGGCGTATATGGCGATCAACCAAATAATGGTTGTGGCAACTGGATGAATTTGCGGAATCGACTCAACAACGGGCTGCACTTGTACAACGGATTCCATGTTTACATTCTGCCGCATTTTTGGTTTCTTCGCCACCACGCCATGGAATGCAAATGTGATTATGCTTGAATCATGATTCGAAACACCTGCATCACCGTTATCACTTCGCTTGCCGCAATCAGTTGCGCTTCCTCAACGCAACCTTTCGCTGGCGCTCCCGCTACGCGGCTTACGCCCGCGCCCGCGATCACGGCCGACATTAATTCGAAGATGGACAAGTGGCAGACTGTGGTCTACGCCAACCGACGTCCTGGCGCCGACGTGATTTTTTATGGCATTGCCGATTGGCGCGACGCCATTGCGCAGGCGAAAGTCGCTGGCGCCAAGCAAGTCAGTTTAATTTTTGTGTTTGATGGCCCAGCGCTGGTGCTTGCGCTGAATGACGCGGCGTTTAACCGCGTCATGGGAACCACCACTGGCAATCCATGGAAAAGTTTGATGAGTGATCTTCAGAAATCTGGCGCCGACACCGAAGTGTGCGGCGGACGCATGAAGGAATTGGGCGTGGGCAACGCCGATCTTTTACCTTCAGTAAAAGTGGACACTGACGGTTGGTTGCGCGTGATGGAATTGCAATCCAAGGGCTACACGCTGTTTCAAACTTGATGACGGCTGCGCGCACATTCAAGCTGGACAGAATTAAAGAGTATTGCTTGCGCACCGCGTCACAATCAAATCATGCGGCGGATTAGTGTTAGCGCTTGTTGTGATCCGCAAGGCGAAACAGCGCCACCGCTTCGCGCAACGAACTGATGGAATGAAGCAGAGACTGCGCGGCCTCTGAAAATTCCTTGGTGGCGTCACGCGCTCGCGACGCGTTGCTTGACAAACCATCCATGCTTTGGCGAATTTGCTCCGCGCCTTGCACTTGGCTTTGCATGCCGGTGGTCACCTCGCCAAATTGTCCGTCAATTTCGCCCACGCCTTGAATCACGCCTGCTAGTCGCTGTCCAATGGTGTTGACTTGTCCAACACCACGGCGCACTTGATCGGCGAAGCGATCCATTTCCATCACGCCGCCAGAGACCGCGGTCTGCATTTGCTCAACCATGCGTTCAATGTCCAGCGTTGCCGACGCGGTCTGATCCGCGAGCCGGCGAATTTCACGCGCGACCACCAAGAAGCCCTTGCCGCTTTCGCCAGCTTTTTCCGCTTCAATCGCCGCGTTCACCGAAAGCAAATTGGTTTGATCAGCGACTTTTGTAATGGCAATCACAATCGCGTTGATGTTGGACGCCTTCTCATTGATGGCGGACAAGCGGCCAGAAATATCGCCAGTGGCCGTGGCAAGCGCGTTCATGGTCACGCCCATGTCTTGTAAGTCCGTGCGACCTTCGCTGGCCAAGCGCGCGGATTCCTTGGCGCCGGATGAAACGGTTTCCATGGTGCGGAACAATTCAGCGCCTGTTGTTGAAATTTGGCGAATAGCCGCGGCAATTTCACTGGAACTTGCGCCAAATGATTGCGCCACTTCGTCCTGTTGACGGCTAGCCGCGGTCATTTCATTGGCGGTGCCCGTGATGGTGATGGTGGCTTCGCGAACTTTTCCAACCAAACTCGAAAGACGTTGACCCATGACATCCATGGATTCCAAAAGTTGACCGGACTCATCCAGATTGTTTGGATCCGCGTAGCGACGACTGAGATCACCCTGCGCGACAAACGCGGCCGCGGCGGCGGCGTTTTTAATTTTGCCCGCAAGACGCTTTGCTAAACGCATAAGAAGAAGCGCGACAACAATAATGCCGGCGCCTTCCACCAATGAATTGGCCCACACAAAATTGGCGATCGTGGCTTGAATGGTTCCTGGCGGAACCTCCACCAAGACGGTCCAATTACCAGACGAAATTTTGGCGACGGCGAAAATAGTTTCGCTTTTGCTCATGGGATCTTCCATCCACACGGCCTTGGAATCTTTCACCTCAAGCAGTGGTTGGAAAATTGCACCCCATGTTGTGGTGGCGACGGACTTTGTTTTTAAATCTGAAAAGTCGGTCAAAGGCTTGCCGCTCTTATCCAAGGGAGAAACCGCCCCGATAAATTTTCCTCCGCTTGAAATAAGAAAAACATTGTTGCCAGATTCGTTGGCCAAGTTCTGAAGCGCGACCTGAATACCCGTAAGTGCGCGATCTACACCGGTTGTTCCCGCGAACTTTCCATCAATGACAACAGGCACGGTGCATTCAGTCATCATGGTGCCCTCATAGGTGTAGGGCTCGGTCAAAGTGGCGTCACGACTTTTTCGATCGCGCCAATTTCGCAGTGGACTTTGGTACCAGGAATTTTCAAATTCAGCCAAAGGTTTCAGCGCAATCTTGTCGCCTTGGGATGAGTCGCGAAACCAATACGGAATAAATCTGCCGTTGGCGTCCATGGCCGCCGCGGGCAATGACGCGCCCGCATTTTTTGCGCCCGCAACACCATGCGCGTCGGCGACTTTGGTTGGCGCATTAGCCGCGGCGTTCGCCTTGAGATACAAAGAATCTTTTCCATCGGCGTTTGGTTCGTAGCAATAATGCACTCCATAAAAATCCGGCGATTGCTCCAAGACTTGGCGGGTGAACGACATGCTTTCCTCGCGCTTGCCAAAGAACCCATGCTCGGCGGCGCTGGCCAAAATCTGCGCCACATCAATCGCGGAATTATTTTGATCATTGATGTTGGCAGCAATGCCTCGAGCATCCACAAGCACTTCCTCTTCACCAAGGTCGCGCAGCAAGGTTGCAATTCGTGTTCCGCCAACCGCCGCGCTCAGCACGGCCACGGCAATACATGGCGCAATTCCAAAAACAATAAATTGCCCAAGAAGACTGCGGTGAAAGCGGATATCCATGCAATCAGATTAGCGTAGATCGAGTGGAGTGGTGATTCAGAGATGCGTGGTCAACATGCCAATACATATATGAAACAGATTGCAATGCGGGTGCAACGCGCATGACTTTGGTTGATACAAATTACAGATCAAGCGCTATTTAATTTAATTTGGGTTCAACCGCGGACTGGGAGATACCCTGCAATTCAGTGCGAAGTTGATTGGCGCGTTGGCGCGCTTCTTGCTCACGCTTGCGAGCGCTTTCAACGCGTTCGGTCAACTCCTGATCTAATTCTGATTGTCGACGCAAAGCGATGGCCTCTTGATCACCAAGCAATTCATGCTCCACTTGGACCGCGCGCCGTTGTTGCTGAATGTGCGCGGCGGCGGATTGCGCCTCCGCAAGAGTCTTGCCAAGACGCTCCAAAGTTTCCGTTGCAGCCGTACCCTCGCGCGCGGCTTGTTCGTCCAGAGACATGGCCTCAAGTTCCATCTTTAATGTTTTTTCAGCCGCGTCAACCGCTTGGCGCAACCGCTCGCACGCTTCTCCACGCTCACGCAAACGGTTGGCTTGTTCCTGCGCCATGGCGCGGCGGCGATCAAGATCGCGCTCGACACGCTCAACTTCTTGCTCAAGACGCGTGGCCTCGGCTTGCGCCAACTGAGACTCTGCCAAAAGTTTTTCCACGCGCGCCTGCGCCTCGCTTGCTTGGCGCTGCTTTTCGTGGCTCAAAGCCGTGGCTTCGCGGGCCTGCGCGGACGCGGTTTCTGCTTGGGCATCGGCCTCGCGAATGGCATCAATTTCCTTGTATAACCGAGCGTTTGCCTCTTCAACGGCGTCGCGTTCCCGACGCGCGCTGCGCTCCGCTTCTATCGCCACTGTGCGTTCACGATCTGCCGCGGCACGCGCCTCTATTTCAGCCGAGCGATCACGCTCAAGCATGGTGATGGCTTGTCCAAGTTCAGAGCGTGCAAC
>CANJIC010000074.1 GCA_947474205.1 Planctomycetaceae bacterium
GTTCGCCTTGAAGAAGGCATTGAAGGCCTGGTGCACGTCAGCGAAATGAGTTGGACTCGCCGCGTGAATCATCCAAGTGAAGTTGTGAACGTCAACGACGAAATTGATATCGTCATTCTTGAAATTGACAAGCAGAAGTTGGAGATCAGCCTGGGCATGAAGCAGACCGAGGTCAATCCTTGGGAACTTGTGGCCGAGAAATATCCAAACGGAACCATCATTGAAGGCAAGATCCGCAACTTGGCCAACTACGGCGCATTTGTTGAGATTGAGCCTGGAATTGACGGTCTTTTGCATGTCAGCGACATCAGCTGGACCAAGAAAGTTGCGCATCCAAACGAGATTTACAAGAAGGGCGACAGCGTGAAGTGCGTTGTGCTTGATGTGGATCGCGACAAGCAGCGCGTTGGCTTGGGCACCAAGCAATTGTCTGAAGATCCGTGGGTGGAAGCCATTCCAAGCGCGTATCGCCCAGGCATGATCGTCAAGGGAACCATCACCAAGATCACCAACTTCGGCGTGTTTGTTGAGCTTGAAGAAGGTCTGGAAGGCTTGCTGCACATCAGCGAACTTTCCGATCAGAAGGTTGAAAATCCGCTGGACGTTGTGAAGCCTGGACAAGAAGTGGACGTGAAGATTCTTCGTGTTGACACTTCCGATCGTAAGATTGGTCTGAGCTTGAAGCGCGCTCAATGGGGCGCGGGAATTGATCCAGACATGCGCGCGGATATTGCGACGGACGCGGCTCGTGAGCGTCCAACCCGCGGCGGTATGGATGATCACGGCGCGCTTGGTACGGATAAGATTAGTTTCTAAGTTTCACTGATTGTAAAAATCCAACGACCGCGGTTCAAAGCCGCGGTCGTTTTCTTTTTGCATCACGGCAACCGCTTTGCGTTTAAAGCGATCGTGAGGCGCGCATCCGTGACCGAATTTCAGCACAAGGCGATAAAGCCAACAAGAACAAGCAACATCATCCGTTTCAGATGCGCGCGTTGAACAGTGTTTTGGCGGAAATAGTTCATGGTCAAGACTGGCAATGCTTAGTCGGAGCCGTTTGAATCAAACGTCAATTCAAACGGCTCCGCTACATTGCTCACCATGGCGCCGATTTGCAATCTGTCTAGAACAATCTTGAAATTGAGCACCATTTTGCTCACTACGGCATTGGTTATCACGCCCGCGCTGGCAGATCTTTGCACCGTCCAAGACGCGCACGTGCTGTTTGCAGCATCACGGGAATGGCTTGACCAGCAAAGTTTAAAGACCCCCTTTGATGCCGCCGCGCCAGATTTTTCCAAAGGCGTCGCGCTGTCACCAACATTTTCCACCACGGCCGCGGGCGTTGTCTTGCGCTCGAACGGTAGACCCGTTGGTCAAGCATGGGTAAAACAAAATGCGAATAGTTCAATGTGTCTTGCAACGGCGCTCTTGAAAGCGTTGCAACAGGCCAGCAATGATCGAGTTCTTGGCGCGCTGCCAGCGAGTTTGCGCGCCAACGCCACGCAAGAGCTTGCGCTTGAAATTGAACTGGTCGGTGACACGAGGCCGTTCACTGGGGATCGCATCGATACGCTTGCAGCGCGCATCGACAATGCACGAGAAGCCATGGCCATTCGCGCCGGCGATCAATGGGCGTTCTCGTTGCCTTCGCTGCAACAATCGCAGAATCAAACTCGATTACCGTGGTACACCATGGTGGTCATGGCGCGCGAGGTTGGCGTGGATGCTGGCGCCGACAAAAAATTTCAATTGCCAGAGGGCGTTGTCATCTACCACGCAGAGACCCGCAGAATGGCGCAAATTGCGGCAAAATCACCCGTATTTGAAGTCTCCCGCGGCATGTTGACCGTGCCCCTTTCGGACATCACCACGCATGCTCTTGAAGACATGTCCATCGCCATCGCGGCGCATCTTGAAAGCCGAATTCGAAATCCAGAGGGACTTTCACAAGAGGCCATCAACACGTTGAATGCGCTTGGGCCCGCCGGCGAATATCAACCGACCCTTGGAATGTTCACTCAACAAATGTGTTCGCCGCTCGAGCAAGGCATGAGCGCTTTCGCCATGGCGAAATTTTCCGAGCTTCACTTTTTACAAAAAAATAAAATTGCCGCGCGCGAGTTCGCCATCTTCACTTTAAACTCGTTGCAACACGTCGTTGGCGATGAAGAGAATCCGCTTGATCATCCCGCCGCGGCGGCGGCTTGCGTGCTTGCTTGTCAATCATTGGATCATTCGGACGCCACTTGGGCAAATCCCGAAACCGCGGATTGGCAAAAGAAATTGTGGGCCACAGTCTCCGAACATTTTCAACTGCAAAATTACGCGGATGTGCAGACTTGGGCTTTATGCGCCGCGGCGATGGCTCAGGATTCCCCCAATGAAGTCTCCAAGGCGTTGAACACCGTGTGGCAAATTCGCCCCGTTGAAAAATTACTTTCGGCAAGCCCTTGGCTTCTCTTGGCGGAGCAGCGTGTGGGCAAAGCGTCGGATCATGAGAAAGCCAAAGAGGCTTGGAACTTGCTTCAAATAGTGATTTTGCAACATCAACTCACACAGAAGTTCAATCCAGATCTTGCCGCCGATCTCGTGGGCGGCTGGCCCATCACCGCCAATGGCGTGACGGGCGCAACGGCTGACTCATCTCGACCCGCGTTGGCACTGGCGCTGGCTATGAACCCCGAACTCTTTGGAATTCCAAATGCAAATGGTGTCACTATGGAATCTCTCAAGTTGGCTTTGCGATTCTTGAAACAATTGCAAGTTGATCAGGCGGCGTGTTATGCGTTTCGAGATCCTTTCAAATCACTCGGCGGAATTCGCGTCGCACCTTGGGATAGCAGCCAACCTTTAGGAACAAACGCAACTACACTGCTTGCCATTCTTGAGGCCCGCGCCTTATTCGCGCTCGATTCAGAAAGCAAACAAAATTAAAATAGCCACGGCTGTTTACCCCAACTTCAATATCATGCAATTCACTTTTTATTTTCGAATGCCACTTAGGCGCTCGTACAACAGTATTTCTGAACAACCACATTGACGCACTACATGTCTGACGATTCGATACCTGATCCACTTCCCACGCGCCGCGATTTCAACGCCTGCACAGGCGACGGCGCCACCTTCTGCTTTATGGTGGGCGCGGGTGAAACCTACATCGCGGCTTTGGTGTTGGCGCTTGGCAAAAGCGCGCTTATTGCGGGGTTAATCATCACTATTCCAATGTTGGTTGGCGCCACGGTTCAACTGGCTTCGCCCGCTGGTTTACGCCGCGTGGGCTCTCCGCGCAAATGGATCCAAGGCTGCGCCATTGTGCAATCTATTTCTTTTATTCCTTTAATTATCGCCGCGGCATACGGAGACATTCCAACATGGTTGGTGTTCATCACGCTTTCCATTTATTGGAGCGCCGCCATTGGCGCGTGGCCCGCGTGGAGCACATGGGTGGCCCGACTTTTTCCTGAAACATCGCGCGCCAGTTACTTCAGCAAGCGCAATCGCATTTGCCAAATTTCACAACTCACCGCCATGCTTGCGGCGGGCGGCCTTTTGTATTTGGGCGAACGCGACGGTTGGCAACTGAAAGCATTCATGTGGATCATGATCTTCGCGGCGTTGGCGCGACTGTCCAGCGTGGTGTTCCTGCATTATCAAGGCGATGTCAAGTTGAAGACAAGCGACATAGCGCCTGTCCACTACCGCGGGTTGCCCAAGCGACTTGGTCGCAGTGGCGATCTGCGCATTGTGCTTTGCCTGATCGCCTTGCAATTTGCGGCCAACGTCAGCGGACCCTTTGTGAATCCATGGCTTCTGGATTATTTACACTTTGATAAAGCCTCATATTTACTTGTCATTTGCACGCTTTTTGGTTCCAAATGCTTGGCGCTCACGCTGCTTGGCGGCATCATTCAAAAGTTT
This sequence comes from Planctomycetaceae bacterium, assembly GCA_947474205.1. The sequence continues at coordinate 3,922 of CANJIC010000074.1, forward strand.
GGCGCCAGACGCGTGCTGCTGATTGGCACGGCGGGCACGGCGCTTGGCGTTCTCATGCTGGCCGTGTCAACCAACTTGGCGTGGATCACATTTGTGCAGGTGTATAGCGGCGTCATGTGGGCGGCGTGGGAACTGGCCTCGTTCTTGGTGCTGCTGGAAAGCATCAAACATTCAGAGCGCACATCCATGATGGCGCTGTACAACTTCACAACGTATTTTTCAATCGCGGCTGGCTCATTCATTGGCGCATACATTCTGAAATACATGGACACTTCTGGCGGCGCGTATGTGATCATCTTTATTCTGTCGGGCGTGTTGCGCTTGGCGGTGCTAGGGCTGCGGCCAACGCGCGTGCGCGCCGCGGTTGAAGTGGTCAGTCCGTCAACTGCCATCTCCCGCTAACCTGATTGCATGTTTCACGGACCGCTTGAAATGATGAATGAAACCGAAGTTGGCCACGGTTGGCAATTCAAGACGCAATTCATAGAAGCCAGTGGAACACTTCGAAAAATTACATTTGGATTGAATTGGGCTGACTACGATTTACTCTGTCCCGATGGCGGCACGGAGCCATCGCTTGTGGCTGAAACGGTTTTGCGTTGGTTGATCGCAAACGCGCAACCGCAACAACTCACCAATCGCCTTGATGCAAGTTTGGCGCGGCGAATTCATCCTGAAGCCGACGCGCAAATTCGCCGCCTGTTCATCCAGCGCGATCAGTCATAAGCGGCGTCAACTTCTTGGCGCGAAATTCCAGCGGCATTTCCACCCAGAAACTTGAACCCTTTTTGGAGTTGGATTCAACCCCAAGCTTCGCGCCCAACATGGCGGAAAGTTCGCGGCAAATAGCCAAACCAAGGCCGGTTCCACTATGGCTTTTTGTATGGCTGGCGTCCACTTGGCGAAATTTTTCAAAAATAGTTTGCTGCATGTCCAACGGAATGCCTGGTCCGCTGTCCACCACGGTCATGCGTATTCCAGGCGCGCCATCCACGGCCCACACCTCGGCGCGCACAATCACGCGTGAACCCTCGGGTGAAAATTTAATCGCGTTGCTGACAAAGTTGTACAGAATTTGCTGCAACTTTCCTGGATCCGTTTCCACCGTGGGCAATTCATCGGGGCGATGAATCTCCAACGCGATTTTTTTCAGGTCCGATTGCGGGCGCATGATGGCGGAAATGCCCTCAAGCATGTCTGTAATGCTTGCATTGGAAACGCTCAACTCCATGCGGCCGGCTTCTATCTTGGCCATGTCAAGCAACTCGTTGATCATCTCCAAAAGACCGCGTCCGCTCTTTAAAATATGCTCGATGTATCGAATACGTTTTGGATCAGCGCCCACATCTTTGCGCGCCAATTCCGCCAGCAATTCCGCGAATCCAATCACGCTGTTCAGCGGCGTGCGCAACTCATGCGACACATTGGCCAGAAATTCGCTCTTCAATCGGTTGCTTTCAAACAGTCCAACATTGGCTTCGCTCAACTGCACCAACTTAAAGTCCAAACTTTCATTCATGCTTTGCAATTGTTTTTGGCTTCCATCAAGCGTGGCCACCATGGAGTTGAAAGAATTTCCCAACTGCTCCAATTCGTCGCCCGTGCGCAACTGGCTGCGGCTGGAAAGATCGCCAGCGCGCACGCGGTTGGCCACGTCGCGTAAGCGCCGCACGGCGCGCAAATATCCGCGCACCACCAGAAGGCGCAGCGCAAAAATAATTCCTATCCACGCCAGCGCGCCACCAATCAAAATATAAATTCGATCCTGCCAAATCAGCCGCGCCGTCCCAACCGCGGAGCGCTCGATGGAAAAAATTCCAGTCAACGGCAACTTTTGCCACGCCGCGTCGGGTGCGTCCAACGAAATCGTCTCCCCCGCCGCGACACGATCCGCCTGATCACCGCGCAACGCGCGCACATAACGCGAGGTTGGTTCCTCGCCCGTCTGTTGCAATTCATAGCGATCAAAATTTGTAGGAGTGGCGGCGAACTCGTCCAACGCGCTTGAAAGAAACGCGTCGCCGGCGGCGGCTTGCCCGTTGGAACCTTTCACAAATCGAAATCGCTCCATGGAAGTGTCCGGCTTCTTGGCCCACACCGCGCTCATGTCGCGCATGCTTTGCAATTGTTGCGCCACCATGGACTCGCGAATTTGAATCCACGGAATTGACATGGCGCCAGCAATGGCAAGCGCCGCGGCCGCGCCCATTGCGCATTGACTTCGTTGAGTAAGACTCAGTCTGGCCATGTTGCACGAAGCATAGCGGGCGTGCGTATTCTGTCATCATGCATCGACCTGGATCAAATAGCGACCACATGGAACCCGAAGATTTTCTCTGTGATTTCTGCGGACAATCATGGACCGTTGCGCAACCATTTGTGGAGGGTCACCAAGGCAGTTGTCTGTGTGGCGAGTGCTTGAAAAAGGCGCTGCATGCGTTTGCAAGCAACAACGTTGAACCGACGTGCTCCGACCTTTGCACAATGTGTCTTGAGGCGCGCAAAGAACCGGCGTGGTGCGCGCCCGCTCCCGCGCAATCTCCCGCTGATAGAACCACCGCGCGTGTGTGTCGACCATGCTCCACGCAAGCCAAACGCACGCTTGAACGTGACCCTGACTCTGGGTGGAAGCGCGCTATTTCAAACGCTTGAATTGCTAGTGCGTGAGTGCGTGAGTGCGTGAGTGCGTGAGTGCGTGAGTGCGTGAGTGCGTGAGTGCGTGAGTGCGTGAGTGCGTGAGTGCGTGAGTGCGTGAGTGCGTCACCGCATAGTTGAACACGTGACAAGTGAATCTAAAATTCCTTGCCGCGTGATCAAACACGTCATTCAACTATCACTACACATACGCGCCAATTTTCTAAAGCGCGCCCAGGAATCAACCCCGCTTGATCAATGTGGCCGAATGAAATGGCCGGCCTTCGCGGCGATATTTGCGCTCAAAATTAGTTCCCACCACTTCGCCTTCGCCCGCGCTGGCTGGCGGCGCAAATTCCTTGCGCATGAACAAATCATCCGACGCCGCGATCAACTCCTCATACCACTTCCATAAATCATCGTGGTCGCTGACCAGGCGCACTTCTCCATTGGCTTGCAACACACGGTGAAATTGCTCCAAAGAAGCGCGCTGCAACACGCGGCGTTTGTGATGGCGCGCCTTGGGCCACGGATCGCTGAAGTACAAATGAATAATCGCCACGCTGAGATCGGGAACCCAATGCGTGATGAACTCAACCGCGTTGGCGTACAACATGCGCACATTTTTCAGCGCGTGCCGGCTCACGCGATCAGTGGCGTGTCGAAAAAATTCGCCCGCATTCTCCACGCCAAGAAAATCCCGCTCAGGACAGCGCGTGGCTTCTTGAACTAAAAAAGTTCCCTTGCCAGATCCAATTTCAATTTCATAGGGACGCGCGGCATCACGCCCGCTGAAAAAATACTCCGCGCCAATCTTGCCACTCTCCGGAGTTGGCAAATCCCTTTGATTCCAGCCCCATGGCTTTAAATCTGGAAGCGCTCGATCGGTCAACTGTTTTATCGACTGGAAGATTTTGGAGCGGCGGTCTTCTTGGACTTTGCAGACGCGCTCTTAGAGGAAGCCTTGGTGCTGGCAACTTTCTTAGCGGCTGGCTTCTTCGCGGAAGTTTTCTTGGCGGCTGGCTTCTTCGCGGCAGTTTTCTTGGCGGTCGCCTTCTTCGTGGAAGCTTTCTTGACGGTCGCCTTCTTCGTGGAAATTTTCTTGGCAGTCGCCTTCTTCGTGGAACTTTTCTTAGCAGTCGTCTTCTTCATTGCCGACTTGGCGCTGGCCACCGAGGTGCTGGAAACATCCGCAACGGCGATCATTTGCAGCGCGGACTTGCCCTCGCCATGCTTCTTGCTTTGCATGCTTTCGCCCGCGGATTTCACTGGCACATTGCGCCTCCACTCCACGCGCGGCGCGTCGGCCCACATTCCTTCAAGGTCATACCACGCGCGCTGGCCTGGCTCGAACAAATGAACCACCACATCCACAAAATCCGCGGCGATCCAAGTTCCATTGGTGTCGCGTTCGCGCTTCCAACGCGGCGATCCATGTTGCGCGCCAAAGGCCTTCAACTGATCCGACACCGACTTCATTTGTCGATCGCTGGTTCCACTGACAATCACCAAATACTCGCACAGTTGATTGCGCCCGCGCACATCGATCAACACAACCTGCTCGCATTTCAACTCAGAGGACAAGCGCGCCAACTCAATGGCGAACTCGCGAATCACTTTCGGATCGCCTTGACTTTGCGAGCGCGAAAGATTCACAGGTCCAACACTATTCTTCGCGGCCTGCGTCAGGCCTGCGGAAGAAACTTCTGTTGTCACTCGCTGCGACCTCGTGACATGCCACGACCACCAGCGGTCTTGGATGACTTGCCCTTGGCCCCGGCCTTCACGCCCGCGCTGCCTTCACGGCCAGTCGCCGCGCCAGGTCGACCCAATTCCAACGGTGGAGGACGACGCACTTCACGTCGCTTGCGCTCGGAAGGCTTCTCGTAATATTGGCGCTTCTTGACCTCTTTGGTCAGGCCTTCCTTCTCGCAGATTTTTTTGAAACGTCGCAGAAGTTGTTCCGCGGATTCACCAGCTCTA
>CANJIC010000075.1 GCA_947474205.1 Planctomycetaceae bacterium
TGAAATTGCTGCTTTTTGTGGCAGTGGATGGTTGGGCGCTTGTGTCCACCGGCTTGATCGCGGGCGTGACGCGCGTGGGGGCAACATGAACAAAGCGTGTCCAACACATGCACATTTCAATCACATGCGCGGGCGTCAATTATGACCGAAGCCGACATGATCGACGCGCTTCGATCCGCGCTGTCAGCGGCGTTGGTGTTGGCGTTGCCATTGTTGTTGGTGGGACTTCTTGTTGGATTGATCTCTGGTTTGATTCAGTCGCTGTCCAACGTGCAAGACGCGGCGGCCGCGTTCGCGCCACGTTTGATCGTGGTTGCGTTGGTGGCCATTGCCTTGGCGGGTTGGATGAGTTCAAAAGTGGTTGACTTCGCCATGGTCATGATGGGCAGTGTGTTGGACTTGCATGTGTTGACCTTGACTGGAGGTTGCTAAGTGAGCGTGTCAGCCATCGCCGTCGCGGGCGCGGCGCGCGCCGTTGGTGTGGCCATGTGCGCGCCAGCTTTTACCATGATTCCATGGCGTTTTCGCTTGGCTTTTGCTGCCGCGGCGGGTTGGGCCGCGGCGCCAATAGCCGCTGGTGATTCCATGATCACCAGCATTTCATTGCCACAACTTCTAATTGAAATTTCCATTGGCGCGTTGATTGGTTTGCTTGCCGCCATTTCCGTTGAGGCGCTTCGCGTGTGCGGACGTGTCATTGGTGAGCAAATGGGTTTGTCATTGGCGCAGACCTACGACCCCGCAATTGATGGAGAAGCCAACGCCGCCGAAATGCTTTTTACATGGAGCGCCATCACCATCTTTGTCGCTGTGGGTGGAATTCAAACCATCGCCATCACCGCGGCCGCAAGCGTTCGCACGCTGCCGCCTGGATCGTTTGAGCAAAGTGGGTTCACCAACTCAGTTGCAATGATGCTTGACGCGGCCATGGTTGTCGGATTCAAAGCGTGCTTGCCAGTTGTTGGCGTGTTGGCCGCGGTCAGCGCGGTGGCCGCGTTGGTGGTGCGTATTGTGCCTGGTTTCTCAACGTTTTCAGCGGGATTTGGCTCGCGCGCCGCGGTGGCCATGGCGGCTGCATTGGCTACCTGTGGCGTGATTTGGACAAATGAAAATGCGTTCATTCAACAATCACTCGCGCAGATTGCCAAGGGAGTTTCTCCATGATGTCCGCTGAATCAGCCGAGCGCATTCATCCACCATCGCCCTCCAAACGCGAGCAGGTTGTTTCACAAGGCCATGGTCCACGCGCCAGTTGGCTTGCGTCGTTTCTTGGGATTGTATTTTTTATCGCGCTGGCATCCGTGGCCATGCCATTATGGATTGGCTCGCTTGTGGGCATGACGCGCGATCTTTTTCAACAGACGTCAACAAGTTCGCCAACACAATTATGGTCCGCAGTCATCACGCCAACATTGTGGATGGTGGCTATTGCGCTGCTTGGCGCGTTGCTGGGTCACGCCTGCGCGCATGGAACATGGATACGAATGGGCACTTGGAAAATGCGACCGCGCAGCTCCATATTTCAGCGCATTCCCAGTGTTTTTGCGGGAGTTCTTGTGGCCATCGCCACCATGGCAACAAGCCTGGCTTTCGCGTGGCCTTGGCTTAAAAATATTTCAACATGGAGTTCTGATTCCTTCTCCAACGTGGTGTGGTCCGTGCTTGGAATGATCGCAATGACAACTCTTGGCGCCGCGATCATATTGTGCGCGGCGTCGATCATGCAGCGCGTCAAGGCGCGCAATGCATTCGAGTCGCGCATTCGTTTGACAAGCGCAGAGGCACGCGAAGCGGCGCGCGAATCTGGAGAAGGTCGCGTGTCTCGTCGGCCACTACGTCACATTGCAAACCGCTCATCGGAGAAGCGATCATGATTTCAAACCTGAGCGACACACAAAACAAACCAGCGTTGCGCATGGAATGGTTGGTGCCCGCGGCGTTCATCGCGCTGGTGGCGGTGCTGGTTGTTCCGCTGCCACCAATGGCCATGGATGCGTTGATCGCCATTAACTTTGCGCTGAGTGGCTTGGTGCTTGCCACCGCCGCAAACATGCGAAAACCACTTGATTTCAGCGTGTTTCCAGCGCTGGTGTTGGGCACCACTCTGCTGCGATTGGGCATCAACATTGCCAGCACGCGTTTAATTTTGGGCATGGATGCCAGCACGCCGGAAGCGGGTCGCGCCGTGGCGGGCTCCGTGATTGAGGCCTTTGGTGAAATCGCCGCGGGAAGAAATCCAATCGTCGGTCTTAGCGTGTTCGCCATGTTGGTGGTCGTGCAGTTTGTGGTGGTTACGCGTGGCTCGGTGCGCATGGGAGAAGTTTCGGCGCGCTTCGCGCTTGACGCGTTGCCGGGAAGACAAATGGCTATCGACGCGGATTTGGCTTCGGGCGCCATCACCGCGACTCAGGCCAGCGAGCGGCGCGAGGTGGTCTTGCGCGAGGCGGATTTTCACGGAGCCATGGACGGCGCGGGTCGCTTTGTGCGCGGAGACGCCGTGGCTGGAATTGTGATTGTGCTTGTGAATATCGTGGGCGGTTTTTTGGTGGGCATGATCCAGAAAAATTGGACCGTTGCCGAGTCGCTTCGCGTCTTCACGCTGCTGGCGGTGGGTGATGGATTAGTCACGCAAATCCCAGCGTTTTTGGTGGCAACGGCCTCTGGTTTGGTGGCCGCCAAAGCCGCCAGCGGCGAAACGTTGGGTGCGGAAATTCCGCGTCAACTTGGCGCGCGGCCAGTCACGCTTTGGATTGTCGCGGGGTTGCTTGCGGCGCTGGCCATGACGCCGCTTCCCACAGTTCCGCTTTTGGGCGCGTCGCTTCTTCTTGCCGCCGCGGCGTGGTGGATTGGCCGCGTGCAAATCGCCGCTAAACAACTCGCGGCGCAAACTGAGCGCTCCGCGTTGAGCGCGTCGGAATCTCTGGAAGACGCGCTTGTGATTGAAGCCATCAGCATTGATCTTGGCCTTGACTTGTTGATGTTGGCTCATGAAGAACGCGCGGAGTCTGGCTTGCTTTCGTTGGTCGCTGGCGTGCGTCGCCGCTTGGCCATGGAACTTGGCGTGGTGGTTCCCTCGGTCAGAATTCGTGATGACCCAAATTTGTCCACTGATTCATATGTCATTCGCATGCGCGGCGCGGCGGTGGGTGGTGGAGTGCTTCGACCGCGTCATATGTTGGTTATGGATTCCAAAGGCGGCGTGCCAGATGTCGCGGGTGAATTGGCCACGGAGCCGGCATTTGGTTTGCCCGCGATATGGGTTGACGCTTTGTCCGCCAAAAATCTAGAGGGGCAAGGCTTTGCCATTGCCGATGCTGGCGGTGTGTTGGCCACGCATTTACTAGAGGTTTTGCGCAAAAAAGCTTGGGAATTGATCACATTGGAAGAGACCGCCAAAATGCTGGAACGACTTCGCGCGCGCTCGCCAAACTTGGCTTCCATGTTGGCGCCGCCCGCGTGGAGCCTGGATCGCATACGCGGAATTCTTCAGGAACTTCTGCGTGAAGGCGTTGCCATTCGCGACATTGAAAAAATCGCGGAGCTCATGGTGTCCATGCCGGTCACCGCGCTGCCGGAGCAAACCGTCGCCGTGGTTCGCAGCGTTATTTCAATTGATGTGTGTGATCGATTGATCACGCGTAACTCCAGTGGCAAAAGGATCTTGCACGCGGTTTGGATGGATGAGCACATGATGATTTCAAGCGGGGCATTGGTTGCCGCATCTCGTAGTGTTGTGCCCGAAGCCGCGGCCGCCGAAAAGTTGCTGCGTTGCGTTGCGCCTGGACTTCGTGATCTTCTTCGTCAAGGACTGCCGGCGGTGGTGGTCACGCCAAAGCATCTTCGCGCAACGGTCAGCCGCGCCTTGCGTGGTCGCTTGGGCGATGTATCCGTGATCGGCCGTGAGGAAATTCCAGAAGGTGTGGAACTAGTCTTGGCGCAAACCTCCCATGCTGAGGTGGTTCAATGAGTGGTCACAATGCTCAAAGGTATTGCGGCGCGGATGAGCGGAGCGTGTTGGCACAAGCGCACTCAGAGAATCCTGATGGATTTCAAATTCTCTCCGTGCAGAAATTAGGATTTCTATGGTGGCGAAAGACAGTTGTATTGGTTCGGCCATTGGCTTCAACTGCGCCCCAAGAAATGCATAAAATAAGGCTTATTTCAGCTATTTATGCGCAACGGGAGTTGCGCCATCAACAGGCGGCGCAGCGGGATGTGATGAGTCACGCGCATGATTCCAATCAGCAACCACGCCGCTGAAGTCATGCACTAACGCGTCGTGCCATTGTTGCGCTACATCACGCGCATAAAAAGATTTGCACCTGTCCCTTCCCCGCAATCACATGCGCATAGAATTCAGTTCGTGTTCGTGCGGGCTTCACTGCAATCTAGGAACAACAATTTCAGAGCAACTCGTTTCATTTGTGAATGGAACCATCGTTCAAGTTTGACTTGTCAACTTCAAATAATAATTTTGATGAAGTATTCAACTTCCACTTGCATACTTGAACTCTTCAGTTAGACTGTGATCATTAAGGTGTTGCCAAGGATTCGGTACACCAAGATTCGCGGGCGAATTTTCCGCGAGATATTGCGCCATGTCGCCCCGCGGGGGTGGCTGGTTGATGGGCTTTAGGTCAAGGAGCGACCGCATGTCCAAGTTAAACTCGCAGGCCTCGCGTACAAACGCAGCCCGCGCTGACAAGCCGGTGAAAGATGTGGCGACAAAATCGTCAACAACTTCCTCATCGCGTATTAAAAGCACAAAGCGTTCTAGTCCCTCCCGCATATCCGGTAGTTCAGAGGCCGTTCCCGCTGGGAATGTCGCAACTGAAAAACCTCGGACCAAAAAAGCGGTTCGTGCGAAAGCGCCGTCCATCGCGGACCTACCCATGGACACGCCCGAAAGCGTGAATGTGGTTTGGAAAATGTTCAGCGAATGCGCGCGCGATTCGTCAGAGCGCCAACAAATTCGCAACCGACTTATGGAGCGCTATCGCGATGTGGTTCGCTATACCGCCGAGCGAATGCACAAGCGTTTGCCCGCCGAAGTGGACGTGGACGACCTCACCAGCGCCGGACTTTTTGGATTGATGGACGCTATCAACTCTTTCGACCTAAGCCGCAATGTGAAATTTGAAACGTATTGCGCCCAGCGTATTCGTGGCGCCATCTTTGACGAGCTTCGCGCCATGGATTGGGTTCCGCGGCTTGTGCGCAGTCGCACCACCATCATGGACCGCGCCAAAAAAGCCATCGAAATGGAGCACGGGCAGAAAGCCACCGAGGACGAAGTCGCCGAGCGTTTGCAAATGAATCCAGATGACTTTGAGAAACTCAATCGCGACTCCAAGCCCGTGGGCATAGTCAGTTTGAATCGAAAATGGAATGACAAAGATTCTGGAAACGAGTCCCGTGAAATGGATGTGGCCAGTGATCGTCGCCAAGAAATGCCAGCCGATAGCATTCAGCGCATCGATGTGCAAGCCTTGTTGACCAAGGGTCTCAGCCGCTCCGAGCGTTTGATTCTCATTCTGTACTACTACGAAGAAATGACCATGAAAGAAATCGGCCTCACGCTTGATCTGTCCGAAAGCCGCGTGAGCCAAATGCACTCTTCCATCTTGGCTCGATTGAAAGCCCAGATGAAACATCGCGTGAAAGATCTCTGAACCAATCCATCTGAGATCTTCATTTTCTAGGCCGCTTCCTCTCGTCCGATCAGAGGGGGCGGCCTTTCTCTTTCAAGACACTTTGTAGAAAATATCTCGCGTGCTTTTGCGCTTGCAATTCAGCAGCGCAATTCAGCGGTGCAATGCGCGCTGTAATTTATTGACGCACGGCAATAGGTGCCGCGTCAATCATGAATTCCGCGGCTGTTTTTGCTTTGATTTCATCAACCGCCACGCCCGGCGCCAATTCCTTCAGCACAAAGCGGTCGCGCTTGCGGTCAAATTCCATCACGCACAAATCCGTGATTAATAAATCAACGCATGACAAACCCGTCAGCGGCAGCGTGCACTTGGGCAATACTTTGCTCTCACCTTTTTTATTGCAATGATCCATCACCACCACGCGCCGCTTCACGCCCGCAACCAAATCCATGGCGCCGCCCATGCCCTTGACCAACTTTCCTGGAATCATCCAATTGGCAAGGTCGCCAGTCTGGCTCACTTCCATGGCGCCCAGAATGGCAAGATCAATGTGGCCGCCACGAATCATGGCGAAACTGTCTGCGCTGGAAAAGAAACTGTGGCCAGCAACGCCGGTCACGGTTTGTTTGCCGGCGTTGATTAAATCCGCGTCCACATTCGCCTCGGTTGGAAACGGACCCATGCCCAGCATTCCATTCTCGCTTTGCAGCCACACGGTCATGGTGGCGGGAACATAGTTGGCCACCAATGTTGGAATGCCAATTCCTAGATTGACATAAAAACCTTCGCGAAGTTCTAGCGAGGCACGCTTTGCAAGTTGGTCACGGTTCAAGGGCATTGGGTGATTGTGCGCTGACTTGCCCGCCACGGCAACTGCCGTAATTTCGATATGCTTCACGCTCTATGCCAAACGCAAAAGACCTATTGAAACGCCTTGGAATTGATCGACATCCACGCTTGCTGCCTTGCGGCGGCGCCGACAGCATTGTGAGCGAATGTCCCGCAACGGGCGAACCCATTGCGACGGTGCGCATGGACACTGCGGCCGAGTTGGAAGCCGCCATTGTGCGATGCGTTGCCGTGCAAAAAGCGTGGCGCATGTTGCCCGCTCCGCAGCGCGGCGAAATTGTTCGTCAAATTGGCGAGGAGTTTCGCAAGCATAAAAATGATCTTGGCGAATTGGTCACGCTTGAAGCCGGCAAAATTCGCGCCGAAGGCCTGGGTGAAATTCAAGAGTGCATTGACATCGCGGATTTCTCCGTGGGACTTTCGCGACAACTGTATGGAAACTCCATGCACAGTGAACGACCCAGCCATCGCATGTTTGAGCAGTGGCACCCGCTTGGAACCATTGGTTGCATTACCGCGTTTAATTTTCCCGCCGCGGTGTGGGCGTGGAACTCCATGCTGGCTGCAACGTGCGGCAACTCCACATTGTGGAAGCCAAGTTTAATTACGCCGGTTGTTGCCATTGCCTGCAACGAAGTGGCGCAACGCGTCATGCAAACGCAAACTATTTTCCGTCCCGAGTACGGTGATCCGCGTGATGTCTTTGGACTTGTCATTGGCCGCGATAGCGAAGTGGGCGAGCGCATGGTGGCGGACCGCAGATTGCCGCTGATTTCGGCCACTGGAAGTTGCCGAATGGGGCGCAAAGTTGGGCAAGTTGTGGCGGGGCGCTTGGGCCGCACATTGCTTGAATTGGGCGGAAACAACGCCATTATTGTCATGCCCGACGCCGACATGAAATTGGTGGAGCGCGCGGTTGTGTTTGGCGCCGTGGGAACGGCGGGGCAGCGTTGCACCAGCACGCGCAGATTGATTGTGCATGAAAGCATCGTGGAGAAGCTCACGGAAAAATTGACGCACTTGTATGCCAGCATAAAAATTGGCGACCCAATGGATGAGTCAACGCTCATGGGTCCGCTCATTCACGCGGAAACAAAAAACGCAATGAAGAGCGCGATCGAGCAGGCCGTGGCGCAAGGCTGCCACGTGAAATGTGGCGGCTTGCCTGGTCTTGCCAAATATGACAATCGTCCAGGATATTTCTGCGAGCCCACAATCATCAGCGTGCCCAAGGGCGTTGTGCCAGCGATTTGTCGCGAAGAAACTTTCGCGCCAATCTTGTACATCTTCAGCGTGAAAAATTTCGAGGAGGCCATGGAGATTCACAACGGAGTGGATCAAGGTCTTTCAAGCGCAATCTTCACCGACAGTGTGCGCGGCGCCGAGAGATTTTTATCGCACAATGGAAGTGATTGCGGAATCGCCAATGTCAATTTAGGAACCAGCGGCGCTGAAATTGGCGGCGCGTTTGGCGGCGAAAAAGACACGGGCGGCGGACGCGAAAGTGGCTCTGATTCGTGGAAGCAATACATGCGCCGTCAAACATGCACCGTGAATTGGGGAACTGACTTGCCGCTGGCACAAGGCATTCGCTTTGGCGACTAAGCCACGTTCATGTCACGCGGTATTTGTCTTTGCGAACAATTTCCAGCCATTGGTTTGACTGGTGAATTGATTCATGAATGAATGTGTAATCGCGCTTCTAGAGCGGGTGGGTTAATGCGCCGTTGGAAGCGTCACGCTTGCAATCGGTGTCTTGATTGGTTGAGAATTTGATTTTGCAAATCGTATCAGCGTCCATTTCAACTCTGGCGCATCGGGTGAAACATTTTCGGCAATCTTGATCCACAAACCTTGATCATCCACATTGGGTCCAACAAGTGTGCGCCATTGACCGGTTTCAGAAATGGGCATCACTGTCCATGGTTCCTCGCCCAACTTTGAAAGCAATCGCCAACGAACTTCATCGGGGCGCGTTCCATTGCCAATCACTTGCGCGGCCCACTCGCGGCCGTCCCATGAGATGGCTGGAAA
>CANJIC010000076.1 GCA_947474205.1 Planctomycetaceae bacterium
ATCTTGGCAATGACTTGCTTCACGGATTGCCCCGTGGATTTTTCTGTGAACACGCCGTCGCTGATTTCTTGAACCGTGTCCGCGGGCGCAAGCGATCCATCGGCGCGCTGATACGCGAAGCTAGTGATCATGCCTTGATGAAAAAGTTTGGCGAACGGCTCCGGCGTGGTGACATGGCCCAAATCAAAAAGTACTTTGTGCCAGAAGCGCGCGTAGAGCAAATGCAATACGGCATGCTCCGATCCGCCCACATACAAGTCGACGCCGCGCTCGCCCATCCAATATTTTTCAGCTTCTTTGCTTACAAAGCGCGTGGTGTTTTTGGGATCGCAATAGCGCAGGTAATACCAGCATGAACCAGCCCAATTTGGCATGGTGTTGGCCTCACGCTTCACGGGAGTGTGCGGCGGCAAGTCGGCGGAGCTGACGCCAGCGTGGCCCGCGGTGGTGTTGATCCACTCAACGGCCTTGCCAAGCAATGGCCGCGGCGTGTCGCTTTCGGTGGGCTTGAAATCTTCAAGCTCTGGCAAACGAACTGGCAACGCGCTTTCTGCAATGGCGTAAGGCAATCCGTCTGGCGCAAATACAACAGGAAATGGTTCGCCCCAATAACGCTGACGACTGAAGAGCCAATCGCGCAAGCGATAATTCACGCGCTTCTTTCCAATGCCGCGCTGCTCTAGCCATGCGATTATTTTTTCTTTGGCCGCGGCGGTGGACAATCCATTCAGTGACACTTCCGCGTTGCTGCTGGCGGTGGCAATTCCTTCGCCGCCGTACGCGGTTTCTGTTTCATTGGAGTCGGCGCGCTTCTGTTGCTGGCTATGAAGCGTGTTGGAAAGTTCCGCTGTTTCTTGTGGCGGCAACACCACAACGCGAATTGAAAGTTTGAAAGCCTTTGCAAATTCGTGGTCGCGTTGATCATGCGCGGGCACGGCCATGATGGCGCCCGTGCCATAATTTAGAAGCACGTAGTCGGCGGTCCAAATTGGAATGTCGGCGCCCGTGGCTGGATTTGTAGCAAAAAGACCTAGAAATACGCCTGTTTTAATTTTGCTGTCGGATTGGCGATCAATGTCGGAGCGTCGGCGCGAGGCCGCGACATAGTCGCTGATTTCTTTGTGCGCCGCAGGATTGGCACGCTCCATGGCGCGCTTCACCAGTGCGTGTTCTGGAGCGACCACCATGTATGTGGCGCCGAACAACGTGTCTGGTCGCGTGGTGAAAACGCTGAGTGGTTCCAACGCGGTTTGTGTTGTGTCGCCCAGCACATCACCATGCACGGCAAAATAAATCTCCGCGCCTTCGCTGCGGCCAATCCATTCCGCTTGTTGCGTGCGCGTGCTCTCTGGCCAATCGACCATCTTCAAATCATTCAGCAAGCGATGCGCGTACTTCGTAATGCGGAACATCCATTGCTTCAGCGGCTGGCGCATGACAGGAAAACCACCGCGCTCGCTCTTGCCGTCAATGACTTCCTCATTGGCAAGCACGGTTCCAAGTTTGGGACACCAGTTCACAAGTTGCTCGCCCAAATACGTCAGACGCATATTGTCGATGGCCGCGCGCCGCTCACCCGCGTCGCACTCGCTCCACAACTTGTTCATGTTGTTTGGCAATTCAACGCGGCGCGCGCCGGACTCAAACTGCTCCATCAATTGTGAAATGGGCCGCGCTTTCTGCGTGGACTCGTCGTACCACGCGTTCCAACATTGCAGCCAAATCCACTGGGTAAAACGCACATAGTCAGGATCAATGGTGGCGAACTCGCGGCTCCAGTCGTATGAAAAACCAAAGCGCTTCAACTGCTTGCGAAATGTTTCAATGGCGCTACTTGTGGTCAGGCGCGGATGCACGCCGGTCTGCACCGCGTATTGTTCAGCGGGCAAACCAAACGCGTCCCACCCCATTGGATGCAAGACATTAAATCCTTGCATGCGCTTGGCGCGCGCGGCAATATCTGTGCCGATGTATCCAACTGGATGCCCCACATGCAAGCCGGCGCCAGATGGATATGGAAACATATCCAGCACATAAAATTTTGGTTTGGAATTGTCAAAGCCCGCGTCGCCAGGATTGCGCGTGATAAACGAACCGCTCTCCTGCCACCATGCTTGCCACTTGCGCTCAATACCATCGGCGAACGCGGCGTCATATCGAAATGGGGTTTCAAACTCTGCCATGAATGGCGAAGCCTACAACGACTTGGTGGTTCAGGTGGTTAAGAAAGTTAATACATCTCGCTCGACAACCTGCGGCTTGCGCGCCGTGAAAGCAAAAGTAAATTCACAACGCAACTGAAAGACTTAATCCTTCAACGCGCGCGCTGGAGTTGGCGGCGTGTGATTGACATCTTGCTGCACATACTTAATCGCCTCGCCCACCAAGTAGAAGGAGCCAGTCACCACGATTAAATCCTCACGGCTTACGGCGCGCGTGGCAATTTCAATGGCTTCGGGCAGGTTTTTTGCCACTTGGCTCATTTTGCCGCTGCGCTCCGCGAACATTTTTTGCAAATCTTCAGGCGATGCCGCGCGAGGCGTTGTGGTGGCGCGCGTGAAAATAACTTTGTCAGCGCCAAGGTTCACCTTGTCAAGCATTGACGGAACATCTTTGTCGGAGCAGCAACCAAAGATGCAAACCATGCTGTCATACGGAACATGCGCGCCAACACACTTCATGAGACTTTGCACGCTCGCTGGATTATGCGCGCCGTCCACCAAAATGCGTGGACGCTCGCTGATGACTTCCATGCGCCCTGGAACTTTGACGTTGCCAAGTCCGCGCGTGACTTTATTTTCCGGACAATCAAATCCGCGGCTCTTTAAAATATCAACGGCGGAAAGTGCTAGACCGCAATTTGAACTTTGGTGCTCGCCAGGAAGCGGCACGGGCAAATGTTCCAAGCGGCTGGTCTTGGTGTACAAGCACACGCGCGCGTGTGGACCAAGGTCCGGGTCGGAGCAGAAGCGGCTGGAGAACTCAATGTCCTTGTTCACCACGCGTAGATCGGCGCCAACTTTTGTGGCGACATCGCGGAACACTTTTTCAACATCGGCTGGCGGATCAAAGACCAACGCGGTTACGCCCTTCTTGAAAATACCTGCTTTTTCACGGGCAATAAGCGGCAATGTGTTGCCAAGCAACTTGCAATGGTCGTAGTCAATAGTGGTGATCACGCACACTTCGGGCGTAATCACATTGGTGCTGTCAAGGCGTCCGCCCAGGCCAACTTCAATCACGGCTATGTCCACCGCTTCGTTGGCGAAATGCTTCAGACCAATCGCGGTCATGACCTCAAAGAATGTCGGTTGCTCGTTCAACTTCAACGTGGCCTTGGCCACCTTGCGAATTAAATCCGTGAAATCATTTTTGCTGATTGGCTTTCCATTCACCACAACGCGTTCGCGCACATCCACCAAATGCGGACTGACAAACTCGCCAACGGTGTAGCCGCACTCGCGCATCATGCTTGCGATCATGGCCACGGTGCTTCCCTTGCCAACCGTTCCCGCCACATGCACGGTCTTGACTTCATCTTGCGGATTGCCAATCAACCCCAGCAACTTGCGCATGCGATCCAACTTGAAAGCGTTGTCGGAATATTGCACGTTGCGAATCTTTTCATAGTCGGTGCGATCATGCAGCCAACGCAAGCACAATGGATAGGTCGACAAATCAGGAAGCTTGCCGAATTTTACTTCGGGCTTGACCTCCGGCTTGGCCTCAATGGTGACCTTGGCGGGCTTCACGGATTTCACAACGGGCTTGATGGACTTCTTGGGGGTCGTTCGTGACATGGTTCGATACTATGAAATATAGAGTTACAATTCAAATCAAGTGTCTTAACTTGATTTTTTACAATGACTTACGCTTAAATTGGCGGCGCGGCATTTTGACCACATTTAGACACTGTGCCCCGTTGGCCGCGTGGCGCAAGGTGGCTTAGCGCCATTCATGCTTGGGATATCGCCGACGCAATTCATTTCTCAACTGCGGATAAAGCGTCTTCCAAAATCCGCCAAGGTCGCTGGTCACTTGAAGTGGCCGCATGTTTGGTCCAAGAATTTCCAACACAATGGGCGCGCGTCCGGCGCACACCGCGGGCGTTGCATCAAGTCCATACAGCCACTGAATTTTCGCGGCCCCGCGCGGCGGCGCGCCAACTTCATAGTGCAGTGGCATGCTGCGACCACTTGGCAGCGCCAACGCGCTTGGCGCCATGCGCTCCACAAAGCGTTGGTCCTCAAAGGACAGCGCGTCCTTCACCGCGCCTAAACATGCGCGCGTTTGTAGTTCACTTGCGCGCGCGGCCCCGCTCACAATTTCCAATTGAATGCATTGCACATCGGCCGCGTCATAGGTGAGAAGATTTTTTTCCGGGCACCACTGCATAACGCAACGCACGCGCTCAATCCACTGCGTGACCTCATCATTCCACAAAGGCAATTGCAAAACGCCCTCTTGAATTTTGCTGACCAAGAGAAGCGCGGCTTGCGCCATATCTTTTGGTGGACGACTGATGGACGCCAACACAATGTCATCAAATGATTCCTGCTGCGCCTCCTCAACGGCGTTGAGCGCGTCATTCCAACGCGTCACACGCACGCTTGAAAATCTGGCGGAATAGGCTTGTTCAAGCCATTTCTGTTCAACCGGCGCGAGCATGGAAAGCAGTTGCGCCGTGGGATCACCTGGGTTCTCACGCGCTTCAAGAGCAACCATAAAGCCCGCGTGCGCAACAACAGAGTCGCGATCAACCAGCGCCTTGCGCCGACCAGAGCCCAACACGTGGGGCCGTTGCGTGTCGGGCTTCCAGACAATGTGATCCGCGTGGCCGGCCACAAGCGACAGCGTGAGATCCTGCAGCGAGTCGCTACTATCAACGGTCGAACTCATGTTCAGCGCCACGCGCGTGGCGCGCTCAAGCCGATCAGCGGCGCGCACAACTTCGCGTATCGCCTCCTCGGCAATTTCTATGGAGCGCGGCAACTTGCGCGCTTGCCACGCGTCCACAATTCGCTCGCGCACCAGCAGGTCGCTTGGCTCTTCGCCCGCATGCAACATATTCAGCAGCGCGTTGGAAGTGGCGCCGCGCACAATGTCGCGCTCGGAAAGAAGCGCGGCCCACGTGGATGCGCGCCGCAAACATCCGCGCTTGGCGGCCTCGCTTAACATGCGCGCCACACGCGGAGGCGCGGGAATGCGGCTCATTATTTTTCCGCACTCCGTCAGCGCACCATGCGCGTCGATGGCCTCAAGCGCCACAAGCGTGTCCACCGCTCGCTTGAGCGCGTCCGCCGATGGACTTTCAATCCAGCGGAAATCGCCGTGTTTTCCAGCCAAAGCAGCCGCAAGCATGACGGCCTCTGAAAGTTCGCTGCGCTGAATTTCCGCAAGATCAAACGCCTCGCGCTTGGCGTGGTCCACCTCGCTCCACAAACGAACGCAGCAACCTGATTGCGTTCGCCCCGCGCGGCCCGCGCGTTGATCGGCGGCGGCGCGACTGATGCGCTCCGGACGAAGCGTGTCAATGCCGCGCTTGGCGTCGTAGCGATACACGCGCGCGTACCCCGCGTCCACCACGGCGCAAATTCCCGGAACCGTAATGGAAGTCTGCGCGACATTGGTGCACACCACAATGCGCTTTCGTGTGCAAGCATCAAGCGCCGCGTCTTGTTCTTGCGCCGGCATGGATCCATGCAAGCGGCGCACGTCGATGTCGTTGCTGTTCACCAAGGCTTGCAACTCGCGCGTGGTTGCGTCAATTTCCGCGGCGCCAGGCATGAACACAAGCACATCGCCATTCATGCGCCGCGCCAACTCCACCGCCTCTTGCGCGGCGACGTGCGGAACATCTTTCCACGCGGGCTCGCGGCGATATTGAATGTCGATTGGAAAAGTGCGCCCACTGGCATGCACATGTTGCGCGTCAAGCGCTTTGGAAAGCGTCTGCGCGTCCAAGGTGGCGCTCATGACAACAAAGGCTAAATCGCTGCGTTTTGCCTGCAATTGCGCCACCGCTGAAATAGCCATGTCGGCTTGCAATGATCGCTCGTGAAACTCATCCACAATCACCGCGCCCACTCCGCGCAAGTTCGGATCGGCAAGAAGCATGCGCAGGAAAACTCCCTCGGTCACAAAACCTATGCGCGTGTTGGCGCTCCAAGCGGATTCAAAGCGCGTGCGAAATCCAACCACATCGCCTAGCGTCGTTCCCATTTCACTGGCCACGCGCCGCGCCACCAAGCGCGCCGCAAGTCGCCGCGGCTCCAACACAAGAATGGTGCCCTTGATTCCATGCGCCGCCAAGATCTGCGGCAACTGCGTTGTTTTTCCAGAACCAGTTTCGGCGGTCACAATCAACCTGCCAGCGTGCGACAACGCCGCAAGCAATTCACCGCGCATCAATTGAATAGGCAACGTCGCGGCTTCAAAACTCATCGATTCACAAGTCGCGTTCTCACATCGTCCAAAAATTTGGTGATCTGCCCTTGCTCGCGCGGCGTGCTGCTGCCCTCTATTTCGCCCTGCCAAAAGTCCAGAAATCCGCTGGCCCCTTTATCGGTCAAACTTCCGCCACCAACTATGCGGCCTTGCCGCTCCTCATTACGCTTGCCTTGATCACGCATCGCGTCAAGCCGCTCGGAATCGGTTTTTTTTTCTTCCTTGCCAGTCGTGGCTTTTTCGAGCGTGCGTTGCCATTTAATAATCCATGTATCAATGAATGCATCGCGCTTGGAGGGAGCAAGCAACATGTATGTTGTCGCTCCTTGCACCAATACGTCTTTCGCGATCATCTTGACATTATCGCGCAATTGATCGCGCGCTGGACCTGCCACCCCGGCCAAGAACGCCGCCATTGCAGCGCTCTCATTTGATTTTAATTTGCGGAAGCGATCGGCCAACTCCAACATGAAACGCACGCGTTGGTCCAGCGGAAGTTTGGAGAAATCTTTCAGCGTGAGATACCCCAACGTATTGTCAATGGGGGTGTCAAAAATACTGGGTGGCTGTCGCAACCGCGTGGCATTCCACATGAACCCCAAGCAGATCAGAATGACGACGACCAATGCGCCGCCAATCTTCGCAAGTCGCCTGCGATCTTCCAAGAACATTTGCATTTGGAATGGAATTGTGAAGCTCATTTGTCCACAACTTCCCCATCTTTGGTGGCTTCTTCCTCGGGCACCGTTTCATGAACCGATCCATCCATATACAAACCATTGCGCGGCTCACGCGTTCCAGGATGTCGATCGGCTGAGTCCATAAGCAACGGGTAATACGCGGCGCGTGGACCACTTCCATTTGGACCGGTGTCAACTCCCAAATAGAAAGCCCGCAGAAGTTGCCCTTCCAAATCAGTTCTGGCTTTGACTCGCGCGCGGGTGGTCAAATCTTTTTGCAGCATCACAGTCCGTGTCACCTGCATTTGTATTTCAGGTGTGTAGCGCAAAAGTCCAGGCACATACATGTAACTGGTTCCGGTGGCCAAACTTTCCACATCATCATCAGCGGGGCAAAGCCAGACCTCGCTGACTGGATCGATATATCCCTTCAACAGTTGCGGCAAACCTTCTTCAGGACCATTCAAACCAATCGCTGGCAACATGTTGGCAATTGGAATGCGATCGCTGTTGGCTTGCGAATACATGCGAAGAGGCGCGTCAAGTTGCCGCAAATTCGCAAGGCACTGGGTGTTCTTGGCGCTGGCGCGCACCATGGAAAGTGTTGGAAAGGCAATACCAGAAAGAACCGCGATGATGCCAAGCACCACGAGAATTTCAATCAACGTGAATCCACGATCAGTCGCGCGCATAGGTCTCATCATAGGCGAGCGATAGGCGCTTTCAAATCACTCTTTCAGATCATCAAGTGATTCAAATAACGCCTCGACAAATCGATCCGCGTCGAAAGATTCGACATCATCCGGCGTTTCGCCCACGCCCACAAGTTTCACGGGCACGCCAAGTTCCTCGCGGATTTGCACCACGGAACCGCCGCGCGCGGTGCCGTCAAGTTTGGAGAGAAACACGCCCGTCACGCCGGCGGCCTCGCCGAAAGCTTTGGCCTGCGCGATGGCGCTTTGACCCGTGGTGGCGTCAAGCACCAACAAAGTTTCATGCGGCGCGCCGGGAATTTTCTTGGCAAGCACCGCGCGAATTTTCACCAACTGGCGCATCAATCCCTCTTGATTGTGCAAGCGTCCCGCGGTGTCCACCAACAACACATCGGCCTTGCGCGCAATGGCCGCTTCGGCCGCGTCAAACACCACCGACGCTGGGTCCGCGTTGGTGGAGCCGCGCACAACATCAATGTCAAGACGTTTGGCCCACACTTCAAGTTGCGCCACGGCGCCGGCGCGAAAGGTGTCGCCCGCGGCAAGCAACACGGAGCGGCCCTGGTCTTTCAA
>CANJIC010000077.1 GCA_947474205.1 Planctomycetaceae bacterium
AAAGAGAAAATCACCATGGCACGAATCATCCGCCTCAGCGCAACTGGTCCAATTAAAGTAGAGCCGCAAGACAAAGCCATATTTATTTGCGCATGTGGCCTTACAAAAAATGCTCCTTTTTGCGATGGCAGCCACAAGAAATCCCGCGATGAACCTGAAGGAAAGTGCTTTGTGTACAACCCGGATCTAGAGCGCACCGAAGTCCCCGAGTGATTGCGTGAACGCGCGCGGTATGCCAGTAGCAAGCCCATGTGAAAATACTGAAATTTGCTGTCAGCGCTTTAGCTAGCGCATCAACCAGCGCATCAACTTGGGTAGATGGCCGACGTCTTTTCTGTTTCCCAAACGCGCACACGAATAAGTTCTCCGCCCACATCCTTGATGGGTTGCACCAACCAGTCGTGGCACACGCGCGCGATCATTTCCACGCTTGGATTCTGCTTGGCAAAGCTGGCAACATCGGTGTTCAAATGTTTGTGGTCAAGTTTGTCGATCACATTCTGGCGCACCACTTGTTCAAGTTGATCAAGCCGCACTTTGGGCGGATCTTGAATCAGGGTTCGCACCGAAACTTCAATTCGATAATTGTGGCCGTGGCCCGCGGCGTTGTTGCATTTGCCAAAAATCTTCAAGTTGGTGGCGGCGTCAAGATCGTCGCAGTTCAGGCGGTGGCTGGCGGCAAATTCAAACGACTGCGTCATGGTGGCGTGGTTGGGCATGGAAACCTCGTAGAAGAATGAAAGAAAGTCGCTTTGCACAAGCGTGACGGATTGCAATGGAAACGGCAGCTCTATTTGTAGGGCGGTAGCCACGGGCTTCAAGCACAATTCCTGAGCGCCCCCAGAGCGAAAGGCGTGGTCAAGCAAAGGCAGGGCACTTCGCCGCGTAATTTCATCGATTTCTGAAATGGAAATCAGGTATCCCGTGCGTGGATCAGGCTCGCCGGCAATCACAATCTCTAATGAAACATGCGCGTGCCAGCCTTGCGCACTTGGCCACGCCGCATAGGCGTTGTTTTTAGGGCACATCAGATCAACGGGGCGCGTTGGGGACAGGGCAAAGCGAACGGTTCGGCTCAGCAACATGCCCAAAGACTATCCACGCAATTCATGCTGCGGCAATTATTTATAAATGTGCATATTTCAGAATCAATCCCCGCAAGTCAGATAAGCAGGGGCGCGCTGTCAAAATTGTTGATGGCACGCCTTGCGTATCAAATTTTTTGCAAAATATTAATAATTTTTCCTTTCATTTCTTGAATCGCACCGAGAATGTGTATATAGTCAAGTAATTACCAAGCCCCCGGAAGGGCTCGGCGTGAGGCTTGCCTCCGCCGGGCCTTTTTTATTTGCCTGAATCAATCCCGCATGAATCCCGCGTAGATACACCTAGCGCGGCTATTGAAATTGCTTGTAGAAACAAGTGTTCACACCCAGCAAACGCTGTGACTTCAGTGGGCTAGCATTGTCTGAATCATGGCGTTGCACTATCAAATAACTGCGGCGCTTTGCAGTGTGTTGCATCTATGTGGTTGCGCCACGCCAACAGCGTTAGTCACGCCGGCGTCAACTGCCGCGCCAACTTCAGCGCCAACTTCAGCGCCCATCGCCAGTGCGGTTGAAGTACATCTAGCCAACGGTCTTTCAATTAATCAAAGCGCGGGCGAAGTTATGGTGCATGGCAAGGTGGCAATTCGTCAAGGTTTCCTAGAGCAATTGGTGTGTTTCAAGGGAACGCGCGAGCATGAGTCGTTGATCGTTGTCAATGTGGCCGCGTCGCATATTCACGCCGCGCTGTTGGCCGTGGGCGCTCACGCGGGGCACCCTGGAATATGGAGCCGCGACAAATCCACGGCAAATGATTTGAAACTTGAGCCGCCCGCGGGTGACTTGATAAGTGTGCGCGTTGAATACGTCAGCGACGGTGTTACGCGTCGCAACGATCTAGGCGAGTGGATAGAGGACGCGCGCCATCAAGATCAATTCAAATCCATATTTGTTTTCGCGGGCAGCCACTTTGAACCCGACGGCCGCGGTGGGCAGCGCTACACGGCGGATGTCACGGGCAGCATTGTGGGCCTTGTCACCTTTGGCGATGAACTTGTCGCCTACGCGCAAGTGATTCCAGATCAAGCGGACATTGCAACGCCGAATTGGCAAGCCAACACCGCGCGCATTCCGCCCGAAGGCAGCGACGTTGTGCTGATCTTGAAGGCGATCACGCCGTAGCATGTCGCCATGCGAATTCTTGGAATTGATCCTGGCCTGCGGCGCACTGGATATGCGTGCGTGAAAATAAACGCGCGCGGTGGCGAGCCAACGTTGGTCGAAGCGGGGGTGTTGCGCATCGCCACAACCGGTCCGCTACACGCGCGGCTGTTGCAAATTCGCACGGAATTACTAGAGGTTTTGGCTGATTTAAAGCCGGATCACGCCGCTGTTGAAACGCTGTTCAGCCATGTCAAGCACGCGCAGACCGCCATCATCATGGGGCACGCGCGCGGAGTGTTGCTGACCACCATGGCGGAAAAAAAACTTCTCATCACGGAGTTCGCCCCCAAAGAAGTCAAACGCGCTGTCACTGGCAATGGCAACGCCACCAAGGAACAGGTTCGACGCGCGGTCATGGCGCAATGCGGATTGCGCACGCTCAAGGGTCCGCATGACGCCAGCGACGCCATAGCCATCGCGCTCACGGCGGCGCGGCGACTTGCGCTTGACAGCACATCCAGGTGATTGTTCTTGCCTTCCAAACAACACGCCACGCAAGCCAAACACAATGCCTTGCGTCAAATTCGCAATCGTCACGCATGGCACGTTTCCATGATTGGCAAGTCCCGCTAATCTCAACAGCATGTCCGCAGGAAATCTTCTGATTCAATGTCGGCGAATTCCATCGGATCAACTTACGCCCGTGCTTGCCTACCGCAGGCTTGTGGCGCCAGATGATCGCAACGCGCCAAGCTTTCTGCTGGAAAGCGTGGAGCAAGGCGGAAGTAGCGGCCGCTATTCCATGTTGGGCGCTCGGCCCGTGCAAGAAGTGGTGGCCAAGCAAAACATGGTTGAACTTTTTCGCGACGGCAAGAGTGAGAAACGCTTTGAATGCGCCGATCCGCTGCAAGTTCCGCGCGACATGGCCGCGCTGTGGAAACCATTTTCGCGCGGCGAACTTCCCGGCGCCTTCCACGGCGGCTGGGTTGGATTTCTTTCCTTTGATGCGGTGCGTTGGCTTGAACCCAAGGCGCTGTCATTTCAAAACGCGCCCAAAGATGACCGCAACCTTCCTGACATGCACATGGGTTTGTATCGCCACGTGGTTGTGTTTGACCACTTCACGCGCACGCTTGATTGCGTGGTGGCGCAGTCGCTGGATGAGCATGGCAGCGAAGCCGCCGCGCAAACCGCCGCCGACGCCGCGCTTGAGCAATTGAAAGCGGAGTTGCTTCATCAGCGCCCGGCGTTGGCCACTGGCGAAATTCATATGGATCTTCGATCGACGCCCAAGCCGCCCGCGCGCAGTTCAATGACGCGCGCGGAATTTGAAAGCGCGGTGGTGAAAGCCAAGCACGCCATCGCCGCCGGCGACGCGTTTCAGATTGTGCTTTCGCAGCGCCTTGAGCGTCAAACACACATTGATCCATTTGAGTTGTACCGCGCGCTTCGCATTGTGAACCCCAGTCCATATCAAGTGTATTTGCAGGCTTCTGGCTGTATTTTGGCGGCCTCAAGCCCGGAAATTTTGTGTCGAGTGCGCGATCGAATTGTGGTCAATCGTCCACTTGCTGGAACGCGCCCGCGTGGCGCAACGCCGGAACTTGACACGCAACTTGAAACAGAATTGTTGGCCGACGAGAAGGAGCGCGCGGAGCATGTCATGTTGGTGGACCTTGGCCGCAACGATCTTGCCCGCGTGTGCGAAGCAGGCTCGGTTCACATTGACCGCTGCATGGATGTTGAGCGCTACAGCCATGTGATGCACTTGTCTTCAACCGTCTCGGGAACGCTTGAACATAAATTCAACGCGTGGGACGCGCTGCGCGCCACGCTTCCAGTTGGAACGGTTTCGGGCGCGCCAAAAATTCGCGCCATTCAAATCATCGACCAACTTGAACCGGTGCGACGCGGTCCATACGCCGGCGGAATTGGCGTGATTGGTTTTGATGGCTCCATGGACATGGCCATTTCGCTGCGCACCATGGTCATGCCAACCAAGCGCGCGCCGGGCGATCCGTGGACGGTGCATTTGCAGGCGGGCGCGGGCGTGGTGCTCGACAGCGATCCCGCCAAGGAATGGCAGGAAACCATGGCAAAAGCCGCTGGTTTAGGGCGCGCCATGGATTTGGCCGAGGATATTTTCCACGCCTAAGGCAGTTTCAAAATCACATTGACATGGCTGGCGCCAATGTGACGCGCACAGTTCATGCGACCCGCAACACGTTCACAATGTGGACGGCGTTTATTCGCTGACTTCATCGACCAATGCCAACGCCATTCGATTCACGCCATCGGCGATCCACCAAATGGCAATCACTCCCAATGCCGCCGCCGCAAGAATGGCGCCCGATCTGATTAAAATGCCCCAACCAATTTCATCTGGTTGCTGTGGTATCCACCACACAGTCATGTGCAAAGCAAAAGAAAATAGAATCACGCAGGCCACAATGGCTTGGATCACTTGTACCCATGTCGATTCCAACCATGTCGCCACAGCGGCGATGACGCGCGTTGTAATAAAAAGTTCAAGCACAAGCAAAATGATCCAGGCATATTCAACTTTCATAAGTTGATTCTTACGATCCTGGTCCAACACATCGCCGAAGTTGATTAAAAGGACGCCCAAGGCCACGACAAATCCAAGCACGCAATTGATGCAGTTGACAACAAACCAAAGACGCAGCCAGGCTGTTTTTTGCAGGCCGCCAAGAACAAATCCGCGGTGAATGTCGCGAACTGCCATCCATCGAAAACAGCAACTTAGCGCCAATACAATCAGGGCCACTCCTCCAATACTGGGCCACCACATCGCTCCAATGACCAAGGGAATCATGAGCCAGATTCCCATTGCAAATGAGCTTGATGCGGATACAAAACTACTTTGGGCTTGGGCTGGCGAGAGTTGTGGGGGAAGTGCTTGCAAAGTTTTTTTCAATTTCATGCCACGCAACTTGTTTGCGGACCTAGAATAGTCTGCTCTTGAAACCGTTGCCGACAGTTATTCAATAAATTGAAAATCATTTCATTTCCCTCACACGCCAAGTCGAACTCGAATGCAGTATTTGAATAAGACATTTTCTCCCACACTTTTTGTTTCATCAAGGAATGCACACAATATGAATTCGCAATTTCGAATGATCGTCAGTGGCGCGCTTGTCGCTACGGTTTCTTTTGTCACGGCGTCATTCGCGTTTCAAGCCGCAACCCCCAACAGCACTGTGTCGGCGTGGAGCGAATCCACGTGGGACGCCGCACGCCGCGCCGACATGGCGGCGTTTGATCTTGCAATTGCGAACGCCCCAACTGGCGACACCGTTTCCATGAAGGCATTGCACGACGCAATTTCCTTGCAGGCCACCCACAAAGCGGAGCAGGAAATAGCCCGTCAAGAATCCATCACCACTCGGCGCAAGGAAATTGTGGATGAGTTGGCCAAGAATAATCTGACTAAAGCCATGGTTGCCGCCGCCAATCTTAAGTTCTTGCTTGACAACGAAGCTTGGAAGTTGGAACTCCAGAGCGACGCGGTTTCGCAATTGCAAGCCATGGGACAAGACATGTATCTCAAGGCTTTGAATGATTCCGATTGGCTGCTCGCACAGGAAATGTTGTTTCGCTTACGGGCTTTGTACGAAGATGGTGGCGACGCGACGCAACTGAAGAAGCTGACCGATCAACTTGATGATTGTGGAGATCGCGTGCAATTGTTGGCGGAGTATGCGCCTAAAAATTTGTATGACTTGCGCAAGAAACAAAATGATCGCTTCAAGGCGGCTGAAGCCCTTGAACCCAAGAAGGAAAAAAAGGTCGACCCAATTGCAGAGCCAGTGGTTGATCCCAACGATCCAGAAGGTGAGTTGTCCACCAAGGCAGAGGATGTATTTCCTGAATACAACGCCGCTTTAATTGATGGTTGGAAGGATCAGTTCCAAGGTATTTCTTTGGGCATGTTGAAAGAGGGTTTACGCAAAGCCGCCACCGAACACATTGAAAATGGTGGCTGGAAACCTTTGCTCGAGGGCGGTATCGAGGCGCTTCGATTGTTGGCGACCACGACGGAATGTCAAGAGAGTTTTCCAACTTTGAGCGACAATACAAAGCGCACTCAGTGGATCGCCGCCATTGACAAGGCTGGGGCTATTGTTACAGCGGCCACGCGCGAAAACGCCACCAGCGTGCTATTTCGCGAAGTCATGGCCCAATTGTTGGTGGCCAATGACGCAACGGTTGCTTTGCCCGAAGAAGTTGTCCTGCATGAGTTTGGCGAGGGCGCAATGGGGGTTCTTTCTCGTCGATTCGAGGATAATTATTCAGCCCTGATTTGGCCCGAAGCCACTCGTCGCTTTCGTCAACAAGTGGATGGCAATTTTGTCGGCGTTGGAATCATGATTCGCCACGACGAAAAACGCGACATTCAAATCATCAATCCATTGGAAGGTTCTCCCGCGTCGCGCGCCGGGCTTAAACCAAATGATCGCATCATTGCCGTGGATGGACAAAGCACAACTGGTTGGGCCCTGACCAAAGCTGTCGACTTGATCACTGGTCCTGCAGGCGAGGTAGTCACGTTGACTGTTCGTAGACCCACTGTGGATGAGCCATTTGATGTTCCAATGAAGCGCGAGAGCATAAAAATTCGCTCCGTGAATGGATGGAACAAAAAGGGTTTGAACGAAAGTGGAAATCCAACCTGGGAGTGGTACATGGACCCAACGATGGGAATTGCCTACGTGCGTCTGACCAGTTTCAACGAGGACAGTTTCACGGATTTCTTGGCGGCTCTGAAAGAAATGCGCGTGGAGCGCAAGTTGAATGGTCTCATTCTGGATCTGCGCGGAAATCCCGGCGGACTTCTTTCGTCGGCCGTTGATTTCTGCAATCTGTGGGTTGAAAAAGGTGTGCTGGTTTCAACGGAAAATCGCTTTGGAATTACCACATCCAGTAAAAGCGCCGAAGCCAACCGCGCCGAGTTGAAAGACTTGCCTGTGGCCGTGTTGGTGAATCAATCATCCGCCAGCGCCAGTGAAATTTTAAGCGGTTGCTTGCAGGCCTATGACAAGGCCGTGATTGTTGGTGAGCGAAGTTTCGGCAAAGGCAGCGTGCAAGAAGTCAATCCACTGGCGGATCGCGGCAAGCAAGCGGCGGTGAAAATTACAACGCAACATTATGTGTTGCCACCAGAAGTTTTACAGCCCGAAGGAACCAAGGGCCGTCTTGTCCACAAGAAGCCAGGCTCCAATGATTGGGGCGTGAATCCAGATTTGCGCGCCAAGATGACGCCGGATCAAATTGATAAATCCACCGAGTTGCGAATGAAGTCGGACACCCTTGCTGCCGCCGATGATGCAAAGGCGAAGCCACGACCAGACCCCAACGATTTATTTGCCAAGGGACTTGACCCGCAACTAGAGATGGCGTTGTTGGCCATGCGCGCGCGCGTTGTCAAAGATGTGGTTGGAACCGAAGTGGCGGGAGTGCACAAAGCCACTCCTGAAACAGACAGTCCATAAAAAGCCTTGAGCCAGTGTTCAAATGAATTTCGCAATGGTCGCAGGGACAGACCATCAACATATGATATTTAGGCTGAGATTCGCTTGAATAAAAGTTTTCGTTATGCATCTTGCTTGAAAGCGACATCTACCCTATAACGCAGGACTGTCCGCGGTTCCTGAATGAATTCACCCCGCGAAAATTCATATATGCCAACACCAACCACTGACGGAAATTCTGCGCATGATGTCCACGGCGGACTTCCAATTCCAAGGCGAGCCGCCAATCGTCCCATTCCAAGCGCGGACTTGTTGCGCGCGTGGTACCGCCAATTGATTCTTATTCGCGAATTTGAAATTCGCTGCATGCAGGCCTATCAAGATAAAAAAATCGGCGGCTTCTGCCATGTGTACATCGGGCAAGAAGCGGTGGCCGTTGGTTGCGTTGCCGCGCTGAAACCGCAGGACCCGTTGGTGACCGCGTATCGTGATCACGGCCACGCGTTGGCGCGCGGCATGACGGCGCGCGCGTGCATGGCGGAAATGTTTGGCCGCGTTGATGGCTGCGCCAAAGGCAAGGGCGGTTCAATGCATATGTTCGACCGCGAGCACCATCTGTATGGCGGCCACGGAATTGTTGGCGCGCAAACTCCGCTTGGCGCTGGCCTGGCGTTCGCCACCAAGTATGAAGA
>CANJIC010000078.1 GCA_947474205.1 Planctomycetaceae bacterium
CCGCTTCCGCACCCACTTCCGCACCCACCAACTCCGCCATCTTGCGCGAGGCCTTTGACGCCATTCAAACATTCCGCGACCGCGAGGATCCAATGGAGGCGATCGCCAATGGAAGACCAGGCGACGCGTTTCGAATTAGCGATCACAGTGCCGCCGCCATCGCGCGCCGTGATAAGGAAACAATTGGTTTATTGAAGGCGTTGCAAAGTGTGCAGCGCGATGGGTTGAGCGACGCCGAAACGCTTGATCTTGATCTTGTCATTCGCGATCTCTCTTTGGATATACAGGCGCAAAAATTTCTTGGACACTTGCTTGTGATTGGTCCGCTTGGCGGGCCGCAACAATCCATCGCGCAAATGTGCGATCGAATGCCGTTTGAGCGCGTCACTGATCTGCAAGCGCACGCCGCGCGCTTGGAGCAAGTGCCCAAGCAATTGGCCGACGATCTGGCGCTGCTGCAGGATGGGTTGCGCCAACACATCACGCCCGCCAAGGTGATTTTGCAGGGAATTGACGCGCAATTTGCGGCCATGATCGCTGGAAAGTTGGACACGCTACGCGCTCCGTTTCTGCGCGAGTACCCCGACATGACGCCAGAGATGCGCGCGCAATTGTTGGAGCGCGCGGACAAGGCGATTGAAAAAATTCTGGCGGCTATGGTGGCCATGCGCGACTTCATTCGCGATACATACGTGCCGCAGTGCCGCGACGATATTGCCTGCGCGGCTTTGCCCAATGGTCAAGAGTGGTACGCGTTTCGATTGAAGCAACAAACCACCACCACGCTTTCGCCGCAAGACATTCACGCGATTGGCTTGGCCGAGGTGGCGCGCATTCACGCCGAGATGTTGGTTGTGATTCGAAAGACAGATTGGTTTTCCAAGGACGCCGCGCTTGCGGCGCTGAGTGATGACGAAGTCTTCGCGCGCTTCACCGCGTACTTGCGCGGCGACGCGCGATTCTATTTTCAAAGCGCCGAGGAATTGCTGCGCGGCTACCGCGACATTTGCAAACAAATCGACGCGCACTTGCCTGAGTTGTTTGGAAAGTTGCCGCGCTTGACCTACGGCGTGCGCGAGATTCCGCGCTTCATGGCGCCCAGTCAAACTACTGCGTATTACCAACAAGGCAGCATTGATTCAGGCAATCCAGGCTGGTTTTATGCCAACACGTTCGCTCTGAATCAGCGGCCCAAATATGAAATGATTCCGCTGGCGTTGCATGAAGCGGTGCCGGGGCACCATTTGCAAATCGCGCTCACGCAGGAATTGCCGCAGCGCCACTCGCTTCGACGCGACATGGGCTTCACGGCGTTTGTGGAAGGCTGGGCCCTGTACGCGGAGCGTCTTGGCATGGACATGAAATTGTTCGACGATCCATACGACGACTTTGGCCGCTTGCTGTATGAAATGTGGCGCTCATGTCGGCTTGTGGTGGATACTGGAATGCATGCGCTTGGTTGGAGCCGCGATCAAGCCGTGACGTTCATGCGCGCTAACACCGCGCTGAGCGAGTTGAACATTGACCGCGAAGTGGATCGATACATCAGTTGGCCAGGGCAAGCGTGCGCCTACAAATTGGGCGAGCTGGAAATTCGCCGCCTGCGCGCAAGCGCTGAGAAGGAACTTGCAAACACATTTAACGTGCGCGCCTTTCATGACGCGCTGCTGTGCGATGGCGCCCTGCCGCTTGATGTGCTTAGCGCGCGCATGACAACCTGGATCGCGGCGCGCAAAAGTGAAATGCCGATTCAGAAACCAGGTCAGAGCACGTCGCTCAACGTGCCCGCTGCAGTGTCGCCCCCAGACGATCGTCCCGCGCAAAAAAACATTCAAATTCCTGCGCAAACTAAGCCGATTTTGTAACATGCACACAAGACGTTGGCGCGCAATGTTGGCGAGCAATGTTGGCGAGCAATGTTGGCGCTCAATGTTGGCGCTCAATGTTGGCGCTCAATGTTGGCGCGCAATACTATCGCAGAAACGGATTGCTTCGACGCTCTTTGTCAATGGTTGTGCTTGGACCGTGACCAGGATAAATCGCCGTATCGCCTGGCAATGTCATAAGCACATCTTTGATGGACTGCATAAGCACATCGGGGTCGCTGCCGGGAAAATCGCTGCGGCCAATTGAGTTTTGAAAAAGCGTGTCGCCCACAATGGCAAACTTTTCACTGGCGCAATGCAGCGTGACGGAGCCAGGCGAATGACCGGGCGTATGTAAAACTTGAAATTGAATTCCACCTAACGAGATTTTTTGCGCGTGCGCAAGCGTGCCCGTTGGCGTGGATACGGACACGGGCTCGCCAAGAAAGAGTGACAAGTTCAGCTGCGGATCTTGAAACCACTCGTGTTCAAGCGCGTGCGCCAACACGGGAATTTTTGGAAACATGGCGCGAACTTGGTCCACGCCAGCGATGTGATCGGCGTGCGCGTGCGTAAGTAGAATGGCCTCGGCTTTCAAACCCCTGTCGCGCAAGAAGTTCAACAATGGTTCAGGAGACTCGCCTGGGTCAACCACCCAACATGCAGAAACACTGGTTTGCCTGTCGTTTGCAGGCACTTCCACCACATACGCGTTGGTTTGGCAGCGACCCAATTCAAAGGCGTGAAGTTTGAAGGTTGAATCCATGCGCAACCATATACTGCCCGCCGTGAAATGCAATGCGAAATTGTGGCTTGAAAATATTTTGCCTAGATATATTTCGCTTGGAATTATTTCGCTAGTCAGCTGGATCGTGCTGGCCAGTTGCGAATCTATGTCGAGCGATTTCGCAAACCTGTCAAGTTCTTTTTCGCCGCCCACACCAGCCCAAGCCGCGCAGTGGGCGCTTGATCCATACGACGCGGAAAATCAGCGCCGCGGAACCGTGTTGTTAGCCAACGCGCCGTGGGGTGGAAGCCCCGCGTATCTCAGCATGTATCGACTGTATGTGGAGGACAACGCGGATCCACTTGTGAAGGCCAGCGCGCTTGACGCTTTGGCGCGCCACGGCGAAGTGGCCGACGCCGATTTGATTAGCAAACAATTGCAAAATAAAAATATCCAAGTGAGGGTGGCCGCGGCAAAAGCATTGCAAAGAATTCACGACCCCAAAGTCACGGCTATTCTCTGCTCGCGTGGCACCGACGAGAACGAAGATTCATCGGTGCGGATTGAGGTGGCCATTGCGCTTGGTCAATACGCCGCCGATGATTCATTTCAAGCACTGTGCGCCATGATTGATCAGCGCGAATTGGCAGTGAATTTGGCTGCCAATGACTCGCTTCGACTTTTAACTGACCATGATTTCGCGCTTGATCGGCGCTTGTGGTTGAGTTGGTATCGCGCCGACAAAAAACCATTTCGCAAGGAGTTGCAATATCTCTATCCAACCTATCAACGAGAAAAAGGTTTTTGGGATCACATTATTTTTTGGGCGCCGCTGACATTTGAGAAGCCTGGGGTTCCCGTGGGAATGGACGAGTCCAAGTTGGCCCCGTCCACCGCGCCGGAAGATTTCCAGAATCTAGGCAACACGAAATAGCGAAAGCGGTTTGAGTCATGAAGTCAACAGATCAATTTGAACGCGCCGCGGTTGCGGACAAGAATGTTCCTTTGTCCGCGATCGGTCCAGACGATCCCGCCGATGGATTGATGGCCGTGGCGGAAGTGGATGCGGACGCCATTGAAGATGGACAGATTCGCGCCGGCCGTTTGGCGGGCAAGAGCATGTGGGCGGCGATTTGGATTTTGTCGCTTCCAATTTTGCTGCAGCAACTTATGGCGGCGTGCGTGGGATTGGTTGACAAAATTCTCGCCGGACATTTGCCAGGAAAAATTGTCGTGCCAGCCATGGACGGCATTGGAGTTGGAACCTATGTGGGTTGGTTCACGGGCATCGCGCTTGCTGGCTTAGGCGTGGGCGGACAAGCCATTATCGCGCGCTCCATGGGAAGCGGAAATAAAAAAGACGCGCATGATGCGCTGGGAGCAAGCGTGACCTTGGGCGTTGTATGGGGCGCACTGGTTGGCGTGATCATGTGGTTGTTGGCCGCGCCACTGTGCGCAATTTCCGGATTGACACCCGAGGCGTCGGCGCATTGCACAACCTATGTCACGGTGATCGCATGGAGCATGCCCTTCTGCGGCGTGATGACCGTTGGCGGTTTGTGCTTGCACGGCGCGGGTGAAACCGCCAAGCCTTCGTGGATTTCCATCGGCATCAATGTCATCAATCTTGTGGCAAGTTGGATGTTGTCCGGTGTGGTGATTCGCTACGGCGAACACATTGTGCCCGCGCCGCTTTCGATCAATCCAGAAACATGGGGCGTGTGGGGAATTGCGGCGGGAACTTCGCTGAGTTACATGGCCGGCGGAATTGCCACCGTGTGGGTGATGGCCGCGGGCGTGAAAGATTTGCGCTTGGAAAAGCGCGCGCTGAAACCAACGCGCAAAATCATGTGGCGCATTGCGCGCTTGGGTATTCCAAATTTCTTCGAGGGACTTGCCATGTGGAGCGCCAGTTTATTTTTAATGGGATTCATTGGCGATATCGCGCGTGGCGCAACTGGCTTGGAGCCGCGCCAAGGTTTAATCGGCGCGCACATGATCACCGTGCAATGGGAGGCGTTCTCATTTCTTCCGGGCTTCGCCATGGGAACCGCGGCGGGCGCGCTGGCTGGACAATATTTAGGCGCGCGCAATCCACTGATGGCGCGCAAAGCGATTTGGGCGTGCACTTTTATTGGCATGATTCTCATGGGTTCGATGGGAATTATTTTTATCACTCAAGGCAGAGTGCTTGCGTCGATTATTTCAGACCAAGCGGTGCATTTGGAGGAGGTTCCAAAATTATTGCTGGCCTGCGGCGTCGTGCAAGTGTTCTTTGCGCTGTGCATGACCGTGCGCCAAGGCTTGCGTGGCGTGGGCGATGTGAAATGGATTTTGGGAATTACGGTGGGCAGTATTTATTTGTTGCGCTTGCCGCTGGCATGGGCGCTTGGCGTGTGGATGGGCTACGGACTTGCCGGAATTTGGTGGGGTCTGAGCATTGAGATGGCAGTACGCGGGCTGTTGTTCCTGGCGCGCTTTCATTATGGCAACTGGCAAAAATTGCGGGTGTGATTGCCTTTGCAATTCTTATGGAAGATTTCCACACGCGCTTGAACACAATTCCATTCAAGCGAATTGCATCACCACATTGTTTGGCGCAACATGCCCATTGCAATTGCAAACTGCGTCAACGTGCGGCGATGATGGATGGTGATTGTTGCGCGGACTTCCAGCGCAACTTTTCTGGAACTTCCCTGCCGCACTCCGGGCAATTCACGCCAGTGAGTTTGTGCAGCAAGTAGCCGCACTCGCAGCGCGGTTCGTCGCACTCAATATGAATGGCCAATTTGCAATGTGGGCATGCGCCGTGACCCAAGGGCAATTGGATCACATCTGCGCAGCGCGGGCAATTCATGCTGACTTTCATGCGCTCGGAAAAAGTCTCCGGCAACTTCGCAGATTTTTCTTTTTCAATAGAAGCCAGAATGGCGCTGGCGATGTGACTGGCCAACGCGATCAATGCGGCGATGGCGCCAAGTTGCCAAGGAATCACTTTCCATATCTCGTTGAAAAAATCCTGGAATCTTTGGGACGCCACCGTAGCCATAAGGAGCAAGGCGCCCACAATGGCAAGCCCCACTGCGACCGAGCGAATAGAGCGGCCCAACGTTTTTTTTAATCCAAGACGCAAGAGAAACATGCAATCGGTCACCACCCCCACAAAGACCGTCGCGCAAATCACTGGTTTGTACATGCCATCCGCGTCAAAATTGAACCAGCGCGACCAATTCCAAATGCTGGAAATAAAAACAGAAACTAAAAAGAGATTGCACAACCAACTACTCACGGCGAAAAATTTCTGCCACGGCGCGCGCGTCCAAAGCCAGAAATGTAGGCGCGCAAAAATCAATCCAACAATGATCACCACCATTGTTCCAAGCGCCCGGCCGGCCATTGTTGACGAGGCAAGAATGGCGTACACGCCAAGAGCAAACATGAGCACAAGAATTGAAAGCGAGAAGCGATTGAAGACCGAGGCAATGGCGCGGTTGCGCATCATCAATCTTCCGGGGCGTTCACTTGCACGCGCTTCTTGAAATCCGCAGCCAGTTTGTGCGTAAGCGGACCAACTTTGCCAGAGCCAATCTTCTTGCCGTCGATGCTTGAAACACCAATGATTTCCGCGGCGGTTCCTGTTAAAAACACCTCGTCAGCCGCGAAGACATCTTTCAACAACATGGGATTCTCAATCACCTTCATGCCGGCGGCGGGCGCCAACGTGTCAATGACAAAGCGGCGCGTGACGCCGCGCAAAATCCCAGCGCTCACTGGCGGCGTGTGAAGAACGCCATCCTTGATGATGAAAATATTGTCGCCCGTGCACTCGCTGACTTCGCCGTTCAAGTTCAACATGATGGCCTCATGCATGCCGGCGTCAATGGCTTCCACCTTGGCAAGAATGTTGTTGAGATAATTCAAACTCTTGAGCGCGGGATCAAGGCACACGGCCGGAATGCGCGGGCGCTTGGCCACGATGATGGGCATGCCCTGCTCGTACATTTCTGGCGGATACAAATGAATGCGATCGACAATGATGATGGTGCTTGAGCGTGGACAATGATTTGGATTCAATCCAAGCGAACCTTTGCCGCGCGAAACCACCAGGCGAATGTAGCCATCCTTTAAACCGCTGCGAGTGACCGCGTCGCGCACGGCTTGAGCCATTTGCGCGCGATCCTGCACAGACTTTAGGCGAATTTCCGCGGCGCCGCCATAAAGGCGCTCCAAATGCGAGGCCAACTTGAAGACTTTGCCGCCGTACATGCGAATGCCCTCAAAAATGCCGTCGCCATAGAGAAATCCGTGGTCATACACGCTGATCATGGCCTCATCGGGCGCCATAAATTTGCCATCAATGTAGACCACGGGACCGGGTTGAATCAAAGTTGTCATATGAGGAAGGTACCAAGCAAATGACTATGATCGCAGACCATGAAACTTGTACTTGCAAACCCCCGCGGATTTTGTGCCGGCGTCTACATGGCGATCGATGTTGTTGATCAACTTCTTGAACTGTGCCCCGGCGAGCCGATTTATGTTTACCACGAGATCGTGCACAACATGCATGTGGTGGATCGCTTCCGCGACCGCGGCGTGATTTTTGTTGAGGATGTGGACGAAGTGCCCGAGGGTTCCATTCTTGTGTTCAGCGCGCACGGAGTGAGTCCCATGTTGCGCGCGCAGGCCGAGGCGCGGCGACTGACCGCGATCGATGCGACGTGTCCGCTGGTGACCAAGGTTCACAACGAAGCCATTCGTTACGCGCGCGTTGGTTACCAAATTCTTTTGGTGGGCCATGTGGATCATCAAGAAGTTGTGGGCACGCGCGGCGAGGCGCCGGACTCAATTCAAGTTGTGCAAACTCCCGCCGACATTCCAAACTTGGTGATTCATGATCCCGCCAAACTTGTGTACCTGACGCAGACCACGCTGAGCACCGACGACGCCGATGTGATTATTAAGGCGCTCAAGTCAGCGTTTCCATTATTGAAAGAGCCGCCATCAAGCGATATTTGCTACGCCACAACCAATCGTCAACGCGCGGTGCGTGCGCTTGCGCCATCGGTTGATTTGGTGCTTGTGGTTGGAAGCCGCAATTCAAGCAACTCGGTTCGCTTGACGGAGATCGCGGAGAAAGTTGGCACCAAGGCCCGCCTGATCGATGACAAAAGCGAATTGCAACCGGAATGGTTTGAAGGCGTGGAGACCACGCTCATCACCGCGGGTGCGAGCGCGCCGGAAGATTTAGTGCATGACTTGATCGCTGAACTTATTGAGCGTTTTGGCGGCGAAGTTGAGCAGCGCGATATTTACCGCGAGGAAGTTGAGTTTGGTTTGCCTGGAACTTTGAAGGAGTTAATGCGCGAACGCGGCGTGGACCCAAGCAATTGCAAAGTGGTTCGCACCGACAGCGCCCCCGCTCTGCACAATTGGTTGGAGGCGCGAAATATTCCACATCGCACGGTTGACCTGACTATTGGCGCGACACAGTGAGCGAAATGGAAACCTCCATGGACTCCACTGGCGGCGCAAAGCAAACCAGCGCGTTCTTTGAGTTTGATCCCACCACGCTTGCGTCGTGGGCGGCGGCGCGCAAGATGCCGGCCTTTGTGACCAAGCAAATCATGGAGTGGGTCTACACCAAAGGCATCATTGCGCCCGCGCAAATGACCAATCTTTCCAAGCTGAATCGTGAGCGGCTAGAGCAGGAAATGATTTTTGAGCAAGGGCGTGTTGAGGCGGAAATGAGCGCCAGCGATGGCACGCAAAAATTATTATTGGCGTGGCCGGATTCGTCC
>CANJIC010000079.1 GCA_947474205.1 Planctomycetaceae bacterium
GCCGACAAGGCGCCATCCACGCTGAATGTTTCCATGGCCGCGCGTTCCAAACACCAACCATGTTGATTGACCAACTCAACCCAACCGCGCGAGTCACCGCGAATGCAAGCCACCGCGTGCACAATGCCTTCAATATTTTCCAGCACGCGCTCTGGACGCGACGCAACCGCAAGACCCGCATGCGCAAGGTGTTCAATGATTTCATTGGGTGTGACGCAAAAATCATGCATGGGTTTGGCGGCAACACCAAAGCAACATCGACGAATTTGATTTTCTAAATCAAGATGAAGAGGGACAACCCGGACAGCGACTGTTTGAGTTTGATTCATGCTTTTGAAACGCCAAGTTCAAATTGAAAACCACCACACACGATGCCTGCAGTTTAAACCCATATGTCGCAGAGTCAATAAAACATGCGGATTTCTTAGCAATCTTTTATGGTGCAATGTCCAAGTAACTCGCGGCGCATGTCCCGTAACGCCGGAAACTTGGCGCGCCAGGCCCGGACTTCTTTCATATCAATTGTGGCGGTCAGTATTTCTGACTTGTCGCCGGCAACCGCCAGCACCTGGCCAGTGTGCGAAAGAATAAATGATTCGCCCGCATATGAGGTGTTTGGCTCGTTGCCAACTCGATTGCACGCCACCACTACGGCTTGATTTTCTATGGCGCGGGCAATGCACAGCGCGCGCCGATGATCGGCCCTAGGCGCGGGCCAGCATGCGGAAAGCGTGAACAACTCCGCGCCGGCAAGCGCCGCGTGGCGCCACAATTCTGGAAAGCGCAGGTCGTAGCAAATCATGGGCGCAACTGAAACAGCGTCATTGCTTTGCACCGCGCGCCGCGGATTGACTTTGGCAATGTCATCGTTGGAAATTTTTTGAGCAGGCTCTGAATGTGTCGCGCTTGTGGCAAGGGCCAACTTCGCCACGGTCACGCTGTCGCCCGCTTGATAATGCGCGTGCTCGCTGGTGGGCGAGAACAAGTGCGTCTTGGCGTAGCGGGCAACAATGGTTCCTTGCGGGTCCGCTATGGCCACCATGTTCACAAATGAATCGCCGCGCGCCTGCGCGAAACCATGTTGTAAATAGCAGCCATATTTTTTGGACTGCGCGCACGCGAACAATTCAGATTTTCCATCGGCCACGCGCGCGGGATTGTTGGTGAAACCACTCTCGGCCATTTCGGGCAACACCACCAGCGCATTGGACAAATCGCCAGCGCGCGCAAGCATGTCCACAATCAGCCCGCGCGATTCAGTCGGGTTTTCCCAAATGGGATCAAATTGAAGCGCGACACATTTCACAAGAAAGGGCGATCGACGGGATTTGAACCCGCGACCCTCAGGATCACAACCCGATGCTCTACCTACTGAGCTACGACCGCCATATGAGCGTGACACTTTACGGCATTTGGAGCGCCGTGGGCAAAGTGAATTTATTTTTTTAACTTGTGAGCAATGTCTAGCAGTGGGAAGCCATGTGCGGCAATGCGCGGTTGGATTTGTTCAATCATGAAACGCCAAGCGCTTGAAGTGCGCCCCAAATAGAGCGTGAATTCTTGCATGATTTGCGACTTGGTTTCATCTTTGGGTTCGTGGTAGAGTTCTCCGTTTCGACTTTGTCTCAAAGGAGCCACAACATGCCAACCGCAACCGATCGCAAACTTGATTTTGGAACCGCAGTCATTCACGCGAATTTGCCAGTACCAAGATTGGTGGAGTTGGCGCTTGCGCGAGGCGAAGGCGTACTTGCTTCAAACGGCGCAATCACATGCGATACAGGCGACCGCACCGGCCGCAGTCCCAACGATAAATATTTGGAGGACACCGCTGGCATTCACGGCAACATTGATTGGGGCAAAGTCAATCAAGCCATTTCGCCTGAGAATTTTGACGCGCTTGAGGCGCTGGCCATGGATCACTTGCGTCAGCGTCGCGATTTGTTCCGCTTTGACGGCTATGCGGGCGCCGACACCAAGTATCGCTGCAAAGTCAGCGTGTTCACGGAAGAGGCGTGGCACTCGCTCTTCGCCAAAACACTTTTCATCAACGCCGAGGCAAATGAACTTTCCACTTGGCAGCAAGATTGGACCATCATCAACGCGGGCTCCATGAAGTTGACCGATCCAACCAAGTACGGCGTGACTGGTGGCGTGGCCATTATTCAAAGCCTTGAGCGCAAGAAAGTGGTGATCATTGGCACGCGCTATGCGGGTGAAATGAAGAAGAGCATTTTCTACGCCATGAATTACGACTTGCCAGATCGCGGCGTGTTTCCAATGCATTGCTCGGCCAATGTGGACCGCAAGGATGCCAAGAATGTGGCTATTTTCTTTGGTCTTTCTGGCACGGGCAAGACCACGCTTAGCGCCGATCCAAATCGCGATTTGGTGGGCGATGACGAGCACGGTTGGAGCGACCGCGGCGTGTTCAACATTGAAGGCGGCTGCTACGCCAAGTGCATTAAACTTTCTCTGGCCACCGAGCCGGAGATTTTCAAGGCGATTCGCTTTGGAAGCGTGTTGGAAAATACGACTGTTGATCCGGTCACGCGCATTCCTGATTACGACAGCACCAAGCGCACGGAAAATACGCGCGCCACGTATCCGCTAAGCCACATTGCCAACGCGGTCATGCCAAGCGTCGCGGGTCAGCCAACCAATTGCATCTTTCTTTCCGCGGATGCCTTTGGCGTGTTGCCACCACTTTCCAAATTGACACCTGAGCAAGCGCAGTATTACTTTTTGAATGGATACACATCCAAGTTGGCGGGCACCGAGGCTGGCGTGACCGAGCCTCAGCCAAATTTCAGCGCGTGCTTTGGCGGGCCATTCATGCCGCGCGCGCCAATGGTGTATGCCACCATGTTGGCGGATCGCATTCGCAAGAACTCAACCGATGTGTGGTTGCTCAACACGGGTTGGACTGGCGGCGCATACGGAGTTGGTAGCCGATTTAAGCTGGCTTACACGCGCGCCATGGTCACGGCCATCTTGAACGGCTCGCTGAAAAATGTGAAGACCACAACGCATCCGATCTTTGGTTTGCATATGCCAGTGGAAGTGCCGGGCGTTCCAAGCGAAGTGCTTGATCCGCGCAAGACCTGGAAGGATGGCGCCGCTTACGACGCCAGCGCCAAGCAATTGGCTGCCAAATTCCGCGCCAATGACACCAAGTTTGCCATCAGCGACGCGGTGCGCGCGGCGGGTCCAACGGTTTGACGATCATGTCAAACTTGACGTGCATGTTTAGCGTGACACGTATGTCAAACTTGACGCGAATGTTTAGCGTGACACGCGTGTCGCACTTGACGTGCATGTTTAGCGTGACGCGCATGGCGCACTTGACGCGCATCTCGCACTTGACACGTGCAGCAAGTTTGACGTCAAAGGAGATTCAGTGAGCGTTTCAACCGCAAGCGAAGTGACCTACGCCGACATTCTCGCGGCGCAGGCGCGCATTGACAGCGGAATTATTCGCACGTCGTGCCAAGAGAGCGCGGCTTTGAGCGAGTTGTGCGGCGCCAGTATTTTTTGCAAGACGGAATATTTGCAGCGCACCGGAAGTTTCAAGGAGCGTGGCGCGCGCAACGCGTTGCTTTTGTTGGATGCGGCCACGCGCAAGCGCGGCGTGATTGCGGCCAGCGCGGGCAATCACGCGTTGGCGCTTGCCTATCACGGACGCGAACTTTCAATTCCAATCACGGTGGTCATGCCCAAGGGCGCGCCGCTGGTGAAGCAGACACGTTGCCACGCCTTTGGCGCCAAAGTTGTGCTGCACGGGCAAAATATTGCCGAGGCCAAAGTGAAAGCCGACGAGATTGCCGCCGCGGAAAAATTAACCTACATACATGGCTTCAACGACGCCGCGATCATCGCGGGCGCGGGCACAATTGGGCTTGAAATCATTGAACAAGTGAAGAACGTGGACGCCATTGTTGTCCCCGTGGGCGGCGCTGGTTTGATCGCGGGGCTGGCCATTGCGGTGAAGGAGAAAAATCCGCGCGTGAAAGTGATTGGCGTGGAGCCGGAGCGTTGTCCAAGTTTGCACAACGCTTTGCAAGCGGGTCATCCGGTGGACGCGTGGCACGGCGCAACGTTGGCGGATGGTTTGGCGGTGCCGCAAGTGGGCGACCGCGCCTTCGCGTTGGCGCGCGAGCGCGTGGATGAAGTGGTGACTGTGCGCGAGGAACATATCGCGCTGGCCATCTTGCGAATTCTGGAATTGGAGAAGGGCGTGGTCGAGGGCGCGGGCGCGGTTGGCTTGGCCGCGTTCTTGGCTGAAAAATTAAATTCACTGCATGGCAAGCGCGTGGCCATTGTGTTGTGCGGTGGCAACATTGATCCCATGATGTTGACGCGCGTGATCGAGCGCGGCGTTGTGTTGGATGAGCGCATGGCGCAATTCACGGCCGTGATTTCCGATCGGCCTGGTGGATTGGCGGAACTTGCCGCAACGATTGCGCAGGTTGGAGCAAGCGTGAAACAAATCGAGCACGACCGAACATTTGGTGGCGCCGATGTGAGCACCGTCATGGTGAAGTGCACGCTTGAAGTGCGCGACGGCGATCACTTGTCGCAGTTGCGCGCCGCGCTTGTGGCCAAGGGCATTCGCATTATTTCAGAGTCCAAGCCACTGGAAGATTGAGTCGCGTGCGTCGCGACGGCGTGCGAAAATTAAAAAGTTTTTGTACCAATTCTTCGGAATGTCCATCCGTGCGCGGTGGTAGGGGTGACCCATCAACCTGTCGCCACTGCGCGCATTGAAGCGCAGGTATCGGGCTTTTGAATCCATAAAAACCGTGAATTACGCCGTTTTTAGCATGAATATGCCATACATGAACAATTCATAAAATATTTCAAAGTGGCGCTTCAGTCACTTCTTGAATGGCCCGAAGTCATTGCGCCATGACAGATATTTCAAAAACCAACAACGTTCTGACCACCGGCGAAGTCGCCATTATTTGCAAAGTTGCCGCTCGAACCGTGAGCAAGTGGATTGATTGCGGCCGACTTGAGGGTTACCGCATTCCAGGCAGCCGCGATCGGCGCGTGACGCACGAGGCGCTGGAAAATTTCATGCGCAAACATAGTTTGCCTTTGGCTGGATTTGCCGAGGCGCTTGGCCAGGGAACGTTGCTGATTGTGGACGCCAACGCGACCACTGCGCAAACGTTGCGCGATGTGATTGTGCAAGAAACAAAACGCCAGGTGTTCATTGTGCGCGGCGCCTTTGAAGCCGGCGTGCTGTGTGAGCGATCGCGTCCAAGCGCCATTGTTGTGGATTGCAACATTGGCGTGAACGAAGCGGCTGGATTGGCGTCGTGGTTGCGCTGTGAAAATCGAGCCACGCGCGTTGTGGCCATCGGCGAGACGCTCACCGCGGCCGACGATGTAACTTTAATGCGCGCGGGCGTTGGCGCGATTGTGCGCAAGCCCTGCACCGTGCGCGCCATTCTGACGGCGCTTGAGAATCGCATGTCGCAAGCGGGATAAAGCGCGTGAATGTTGGCGCGCGTGATTATGCCGGCGTAGTTGTGCCGGCGTGGCTGGCGCGTGAACTTGTGCACAATGAAATTGTGTTCGCCACCGTGACAATGAAATACCGCCATCTCAGCGGTGATTCATTGTGCTCCCAATAGCGTGAAGAATTCGTAGCATCTGCCACATGCGCATTGCGTTGGCACAACTTGATCCCATTGTTGGCGATGTGCTGGGCAACCAGCAATTGATCATGGACGCTGCTGAAAAAGCACGCACTGACGGCGCCACGCTTGTGCTCACTGGTGAAATGGCGCTGCTGGGATATCCGCCGCGCGACTTGGTGTTGCGCGATGGAGTGGCGGCCGCGTGTGAGCGCGCCCTGGCGGAGATTGCCAAAAAATTTCCAGACATGACGTTGATCATTGGCACGGTTCGAAG
Source organism: Planctomycetaceae bacterium (assembly GCA_947474205.1). The sequence continues at coordinate 5,923 of CANJIC010000079.1, forward strand.
CGTTGATCGCGCGGGTCGTGGCTTGGCGAATTGTTTGGCGGTGTGCCGCGGCGGCGTGATTGAGCGGTACTACGACAAGCGGCTTCTTCCAACCTACGACGTCTTTGATGAGGACAGATATTTTTCCCCCGGCGACAAAACATTAGTGATTGAGCACGGCGGCGAAAAATATGGGTTGCTGATTTGCGAGGACATTTGGGGCGCCGATGATGTCGCCACATCGCGCCACTATGACATTGATCCCGTGGCGGAAACCGTGAAAGCCGGCGCCACGGCGTTGTTGGTTTCAAGCGCCAGTCCGTTTGTGCTTGGAAAGCGCGCGCGTCAACACGCACGCTTGTGTCAACTGGCCAAAAAATTTGCCGTTCCAATATTCTCTTGTCAACAAGTTGGCGCCAACGACGATTTAGTTTTTGACGGTGGCAGCATTGGCGTGTCGCGCGCGGGCGCCATTACGCATATGGGAAAATTATTTCAACCCGACATGATCACGATTGATCGCAGCGTTGCAAGCGCGCGTACAAGTAGTGGGGACTCCAGCGCGCAAATCACATCTGTTGCCAACGCGTTGATCCTTGCGCAGCCCTGCGCCGAGGGCGATCTCACCAGCGCCATAGTGTGCGGAATTGCGGGCTATTTCGCTAAAACCAAGCACGCCAAAGCCACCATTGGTTTGTCCGGCGGCATTGACTCCGCGCTGGTGGCAACGCTGGCCGCGCTGGCGTTGGGCGCGCACAATATCACCGGCATCATGATGCCATCAAAATATTCCAGTGAAGGTAGCGTTGCCGACGCTAAAGAATTGGCGCGCCGCTTGCAACTGGGCCGCTTGCTCACGCTGCCCATTGATCAAGCCCACGAATTGATGGCGCAAAAATTGCGCGCGGGTCTGGGCGCGTTCGAAGGCCTGGCCGACGAAAATCTTCAGAGCCGATTGCGTGGACTCACTTCCATGTCGGTGAGCAACGCGGATGGCTCTTTGGTTCTTGCCACTGGAAATAAAAGCGAGTTGGCCACCGGCTACGCCACGCTGTACGGCGACATGGTTGGCGCCGTCGCTCCTATTGGCGATTTGTTAAAGACGCAGGTGTACGCAATTTCAAATTGGATCAACTCACATTTTGCGCAACTTGGTTTCGCGTGCGCGCCAATTCCAGAAGCCAGCATCACCAAAGCGCCTAGCGCCGAGTTGCGCCCCAATCAAACGGATCAAGATTCACTGCCACCGTACGCGGACTTGGACAGCATTGTCACAGGTTGGATTGAGCATGAGGGCGATGTGCCCGCCATCGCTGTGGCCACCAAACTGGATGTGAAATTAGTCGAGCGTTGGTGCTTGGCCATTGACCGCGCGCAATTCAAGCGCGATCAATCGCCGCTAGTGATTAAGGTCGGCGCACGAACGTTCGGACGGGGCCGCCCGATGCCCATCGCGGCGCGGTGGCGACTGGCGTAGCGCCAAATCCATCGCGCGCTGGTTGCTGTGACGCGACCATGATCATTCGATCTTCTTCAATACAGTACGCCGTTAAAAATCCGCCATAGGCGCAGCCCGTATCCACATTCACCACGATTGGATTTCCATCGCGTCGCAACACCAGTGGCTCGAACAACGGTTTGTGCCCGACAATCAACAAGCCATCGTCGCCGTTGTAGGACTCCCACCAATGCGCGCGACCAGGCGCGGCCTTCTTGTGAATCTTTTCAAAGTCGCTTGTGCCCGCAAGTCCAAGTTGCGGATCAATGCCACCATGCACCACGGCCCAACCTGGACCTTGAATATATGTTTTAGAAATGGTCTCAGTCAGAATGCGCCGCGCCGCGGTCAGTTTGCCCGCGCGATCCAACACGCGAATGGCGTAGGCCTCGGCTGGAGACAAATCATCCAGCGACGCGCCCGCGTCATGCTTGCGCAGCGCGTCCATCAATCGCAAATCATGGTTGCCGCACACGCTTTCAACGCGGCGCCCGCCTGCGCGCAATTCAGAAATAGCCTCCACCACAAGATCAGGCCGCGGACCTTTGGTGAACAAATCGCCAAGCAAAATAATGCGCGCGTCAACGCGGTCACGGCGCGCGATCTCCAAGAGCTCATTGAACTCCATTCCGCAGCCGTGCAGGTCGCCTATGACAAGTGTTGCCATTCTGGGTAAAACCATAGGGTAATATCGTCAAGTTGTCTTGTGGATAACCACACATTTCTGTGAAGTATTGGTGAAGAAGTGGGGAAAATTTCACACCGTAGAATCGCTCCATGCCCATTCGCCAACTTTCGCAACATGTGGTCAATCAAATCGCGGCGGGAGAAGTGGTGGAGCGGCCCGCGAGCGTGGTGAAGGAGTTGATTGAGAACGCCCTTGACGCCGGCGCAACCGACATTGAAGTGCGCATTGAAGGC
>CANJIC010000080.1 GCA_947474205.1 Planctomycetaceae bacterium
TTCAATGGTGTCAATGGTGACATCGCCACCGCGCAATGTGGTGCGACGTGGCTTGGGCAACACATGCGTGACCAACGCGGGAATGGTCACGGTTGGATTTAAGTCCACGCGCTCAAAAATAATTCCGGTGCCAGGCGGCGCGGGAGTAATTTCCAACACGGCCTCTTCGCCAAGCATTAAACCCTTGCCGCGCACAATGGCCACGCGCGCAAGCGTGCGCTGCGGATCGACGGTGGTGCCACGCAGTTGCCCCGTTGGAAGAACTTTGGTGGCGACAGGTTTCATGGGACCTTGGGTGGACCTTTCAGCGGGTCCGTCGCGGGAAGCTTTGTCGGCTCCTCTAGCATTGTCCGTAACTTGCGTGACCATTGTGGCAATTTACGGATTGCGGCGATCACACGCAATTCCTCGCGGATGTCTTGCGCGGGCATTCCGCCCCAGGTGGCGCCGGCTGGAATGTCGTTCATCACGGCGCTTTTTGCCGCCAAACGCGCGCCATCGCCAATGGTTTTATGGTCGCCAATGCCGCAATAGCCGCCAATTTGCACGCCATTGCCAACGGTCACGCTGCCCGCCAAGCCGCTCATGCCGGCAATGACCGTCATGCGGCCAATGCGGCAACCATGAGCGATCTGGCACAAATTATCTATTTTTGTTCCCGCGCCAATTCGCGTTGAACCAAACTTGGCTCGGTCAACGCAGGTGTTGGCGCCAATTTCAACATCGTCATCAAGCACCACGTTGCCGGTATGTGGAATGCGCGTCAAACTTTTTCCATCCGCGGCGGGGCGATATCCAAATCCGTCGCCGCCAATCACCGCCGACGCGTGAATGATGACGCGCGCGCCAAGCACACAGCGTTCATCAATGAAGGCGTTGCTGTGAATGACGCAGTGCTCGCCCATGGTCACATTCGCGCCCACGCGCGCGCCCGCGTGCAACACGCACCCTGTTGCAATTTTTGAACCAGCGCCAACGCTCACCAACGGACCAATGCGCGCGTCTTTGCCAATAGTCGCGCTGGCATCAATGAAAGCGCAAGCATGCACGCCCAACGCCGGCAGCGTTACGGGCGGCGCGAAAGCTTCAAGCACCTTGACCACCGCAAGGTCGGCGTTGTCAACGCGAATCAACGCGCGCGGGTGCGCATGAACAACGTGCTCAGAAGTGGCTGAAATTGAGGCAATTGCCGCCTGATGTGAAAGTGGTGCCTTCACTTGGTTTGCAACAATGGCAATGCGCGCGCGGCAGTTCGCCCACAATTTTGCGTGCGCGTCGCTGGTGATAAATGTCGCCTCATGCTCCGTGGCATCCGCCAGCGAAGACAGTCCAGTGAATGCAATATCTCCAGGGCCTTCAAGAGCGCCGCCCACCAAGGCCGCCAGTTGGGAACTTGTCTTGGGTATCAACGCAAATTCCTAAGGACCGAGGCGGTCACTTGCCTTGTCTCTTGGAAAAATTCTCGTTCATCTGTTTAATCACAATATCGCTTATGTCAATTGCGGGATTAATCCACAACATGCGACGGCCGGAAATTTGCGTCATGACAGGGCGCGTGTCCTTTGGATCAAATGGCGGAGTGGCGTCGTCAAGAAAGACCGCGTCAATTTGTTGCGCCTTGCAAATGTCGCCCAGGGAAGACTTGATGGCTTGATACGTGTTCTTCAGCAAGAGATTTTTTTCCATATCAAACTTGCGCCGCGAGAATTCGTCAAAGGCCTTCATGTTTCCAACGGCCTCTTGGATTTTCTTGGTGGTCTCAAAAAAGCCAGGGGAATCTGCCTTAAAGTTCTCCAATTCCGCTTGCAGGGATTGCGCAATTTGCCCAAGTTTTTCATTCTTGGCGTTCAGTTCCTTGGCGGTTTCTTCCAAGCGCTTTTCACCTGATTTGTGCTCATCAAGACCGCTATACAAGCGTTCAAGATCCACGGTGGCAATGACGGTTGGTTTTTCAAATGACTTGAAAGCCCACAAAGAAATTGCGGCAAGCGCGACGAACAATGTGATTGGCAGCGGAGAGAAGCGACGCATGTGATTTCTCCAAAAATGGTTTTAGATGATGTAAGTGGACATCCATGAAACGAACGGCGGAAAGTGGCGCAACAAGTGAATGGGCAAAGATTATTTTTTAGCTGGACCAACTGAGGCGGGCGCAGTGGCGTGGGTGTTGTTCATGCGCACAATCAACTTGTCGCTGATATCCGTGGAAGGACTGGCGAAAATAATATGGCGGCGGCCAATTTGCTCAAGCACTTGCTGAGACAGCGGAACCTTGGCCTCTCGGCTGGTCATGATTTCATTTGTCCCATCATTCACAATGATGTAGTCGTAGTCCTCGCTCTCGGCAAGTTTTGCGCTTTCTTCGCGCAGATGGCGGTAAATGCTTTGCCACATCAGGCTATTTTCAAGGTCAAGTTCGCCACCTTTTAACGTTGCCCATTGCTCAAGCTGCAGTTGCTCCAATACCACCTGCTCGGCAATGCGTTGTTGCTCGGCGCCGTCGGTGGCGGATGCGGCTTGCTTCACTTCCGCCTCAAGTTTTTTCTTGCGGCTGTCTGCCTCATCGCGCATTTGGTTTTGTAAAGCACCAAGCTGCGCTTCCCAGTCAGATTTTTCTTGGAGCTTATCCAACACCTTGGCTAAATTCAGACTGCCAACTCGGGTGGCTTGAGCGGGGGCCACTGGACGGCTGACACCCCATGCAAATGAACCAAGACCAAAAGCGACAAGTGCGGCAATGACGACGGTTTGAATGTTGAAATTTTTCATGTGGATCTTCCTATTTGAGTAAGGTAGTGTAAATACAGCACTGACATTTTGCCCAGTAAACAATTCCGCAATTTAAAATGGAAGTTCCGCGTTGAACGAGAAAACTTGCGTTTCATCCGTGTCTTGTTTCAGCAAAGGAACTGCAAAATCGAGTGCGATTGGGGCGGGACCAAGCGCGCCAATGTACAAACGCAATCCAACTCCAACGCTGACCCGGTATTGACTGAACCCAAGTGGATTTGGAATATCACCCGCGTAACTGTTGCCGGTGACGGTTCCAGAATCCATGAAAGCGACCGCGGTGATGACATCTTGGAAAATGGGAGTTTCATATTGCGTGCCGGCGAAGAACATGAACTGACCGCCAATGTTTGTGGCGGGCGCGCCGTTGCTTGGACCTTGATCGGTTGGCGGATAGGAGTTTGGATATCCCTGCAACTGATATGTCACAGGACTGATGGTGCGAAACGCAAAGCCACGCAATGTGCGGCCGCCCAAATAGAAACGTTCAAACACAGGCGCATTATCGCTGGCGATGTAGCCCATTTGGGAATTAAATCGCAGCGTGGTTTTGCGGCCAAGAAAATCTTCGTCAAGCGTGAGGAACGTGGTGTAACTGCCGCGCAACATTGGAAAGCTGTACGCGCCGCCGTACATGCTTGCGGTGACTTCACTCATCGAGCCAGAGCCCGGGCGCGTTTTGCTATCAATGGTGTTGCGAGAAATGGATGTTGAAAGCACGCCAAATTGACTTGGACCCGCTTGGTCATTGACCACCACAAGTGGCGTGCCCGTTTCAAATTGCGTCAGCGTGACATTTTCTAAACGCACGTTGGTTCCAAATGACCAGAAGTCGCCCAGACGCCGGCCAGCTCCAAAGGTCATGGTCGTGCGCTCTTCGGTCCACTGCGGATAAACACGATTGCGATAGGACAAACTGGTGTTACCCGACCAATCGGTTTCAAACAAATGCGGCTCGCCCAATGAAATGGAATACGTGCTCACATCAATACCTGGCTGAAGGGCAATGGTGAATGATTGACCCGCGCCGCGGAAAGCGCGGCCCGCGGTGAATTCGCTGAACGACGTTGGCACATCGGCGATGTCAAAGTTGTATTGATTCAAGGAAATTTCACCGCCGAAACCTTGATCCGTGCCGATAGCCAAACCAAAGTTCACGCTGCCGGTGTTCTTCTCCTTGATTTCCACAAGCACGTCGCGAGTTCCGGGCTTATCCGGATCCTCCTCTTGCGGCGTCACGCGAATGTCGTTGAACAAATTGGTGGACTTCAGGCGGATTTGCGTGAGTTCAATTTCGCGGCCATCCATGGGGCGCCCAGGTTGAAAGCGAACCATGCGGCGGATGATTTTATCGCGCGTGATGAAATTGCCTTGAATTTGCACCAGGCCAGTTTCAAAGCGATCGCCCTCGGTGATATTGACCAACATGTCCACATCGGCTTCCTCGTTGGCGCGCACATATGTTGTGTTGACTTTCACGTCGATGTAGCCCATGACAAGGTACGCGGTCTGAATACTTTTTACGCTTAAGTCAATGTTTTTCTTTAAGTACACGTCTCCTGGTCGAAGCGTCATGAGTGAGCGCAGTTGCTCCATTGAAAACACTTTCAATAGTCCATCGGCTTTGGCGCTTTCAAGGCGCACGGAGCGCAGTCGATATTCACGACCTTCATCAATGACGAATATCACTTTGGCTTCTTTTTGATCGGAGTTCAACTCCACGCGTCGATCAACGCGCACATCGACAAAGCCGCGGTCCTTGTAAAATTTATCCAGCGTGGCAACGTCATCCACCAAGGCTTCCTCATCCAAGTTGCCTTTGCGGAAAATAAAAATCCAAGGCTTGGTTTTAATTTCCGCCGAGAGCAGTTTGTCGGGAAACGCCCGGTTGCCCACAAATTCAACCTCTTGAATGCGCACGCGCGGGCCTTCCACAATTCGGAAAATTAAAATTCCAGATTCCTTCAGGCGCGATTCATCCACCGTAATTTCCACAAGATAATGACCTTTGTTTCGGTACAAATCCTTCATCTTCAGAATGCTTTGCTCCAATAGAAAGTCGTCGCGCGGTCCACCTGGATACAACGGAATAACCGCGCGCAATTCCTGATCGCTGACCGCCTTGTTGCCCACGGTTTGAATGTCAAGCACCAAACTTTGTTCGATCAATGTGTAGATGACCTCGACAGTGCCGTCGGGTTGCAGCGAGGCTTCCGCGGTGACCGTTTCAAAATGTCCCAGGCGATACAAACTTGCCACGTCGGCGCGCACCGCCAGTGATTCATATGGCTCGCCCGCTCCAATGCGCAGATTATTTTTCACCTCTTGCTCGCTGATACGGCTCAGGCCTTTGATGGTCACCAACGAAATCGGACGATCGGCGAAAGTTTGGTCCTCAATGTCGCCGGCGCGCGCGGTCGGCGCGGTCAATGCGATCATGAGGAACATCATGAGCAAAACAAAATTGAATCGCCAGTTGTTCGGGCGACAACCCAAGCAACCGCGTTGGCGGACGGGCCTTTGCATTTCTACTTTGCAGGATAACCATGCGCAAGAATGGGCGCACCGCTGCAACACACGTGTGCCTCCATGAAATAAAACCTCAAGCGCCTCGCCGCCACGCAATCAAAGTTGGTTGCTAGGCTTGCGGTTCCTATGTCCATGCGACTTGATGAATTGGCCAAAAAAATTGGATCCACATTGCGCGGAGACGGCGCGGTGCAGGTGCATTCGTGCGCCCCAATTGAACGAGCCCAACAGGGTCAAGTTGCTTTTCTGGCCAACCGCAAATACGCCGCGCATTTGACCACCACCAACGCCAGCGCCGTGATTGTGTCCAGCGGCACCACGGCCAAGGCGGGCGTGGCCATATTGGAGGCCGTCGATCCATACTTCGCATTTCGCGAAGCCATGGTGGCGCTTCATGGCTTTCGAAAACATCCAGCGCCCATTTTTGCGGCGGTAAAAAATAATTCCATTTCAGAGCGCGCCGTCATTCATGCCAGCGCGAAATTGGACCACGGGTGCGTGGTGCATGCGGGCGCGGTGATAGAGGACGGCGCCACGCTTGGCGCGCGGTGCGTGATCTATCCCAACGCGTATGTTGGCGTGGGCGTGAAAATTGGCGACGATTGCATTCTGTATCCGGGCGTATGCGTCTACGACGGTTGCGTGATTGGCGACCGCGTCACGCTGCACGCCAACACGGTGATTGGCAGCGACGGTTTTGGTTTCGCCACGCATAAGGGTCGCCACGAAAAAATTCCGCAATCTGGAATTGTGGTGATTGAGGACGATGTTGAAATTGGTTCCTGCTGCGTCATTGAGCGCGCGGCCATGGAGGAGACGCGCATTGGCGCGGGCACAAAATTCGCGGATTTGATTTCCATTGGTCACGGAACGCGCATTGGAAAGCATTGTTTGCTTGTGAGCTTGGTGGGCATCAGTGGCAGCGTTGACATGGGAAATTATGTTGTGCTTGGTGGGCAAGTCGGCGTAACGGGCCATCTTTCCATTGGTGATGGCGTGCAAGTGGCGGGCAAGTCCGCCGTGGTTGGAGATATTGCCGCGGGCATGCGTGTGGCCGGTGTTCCCGCCATTGAAAGCGACAAGGCCTTGCGAAATCATCTTGTATTTCGGGACTTGTTTGACATGTCGCGAAAATTAAAATCGCTTGAGCGCGAAGTGGCCAAACTGCAAGCCGCCAAAGGTGGCGCCGACACATAGAGCGACACGAATTCATTTTTAGCTCAATCATCTTTCACACATTCATCTTTCACACATTCATCTTCAGCACCTTCATCTTCAACGACTCCATCTCTCACGCATTCATCTTTCACACACTCATCTTTCACACACTCATCTTCAAAACATTCATCTTCAACACATCCATCTTCAGCACCTTCACCACAGGAAATACAATGACCACCGCCACACTTTTGGAAACACCGTTTCACGCCATGCACTTGCAGCACCACGCAAAAATGACAGACTTCGCGGGCTGGGACATGCCGCTGCACTTTGGTTCCATTCTTGATGAGCATCGCTGGACGCGTACATCCGCCGGCTTCTTTGATGTCAGCCACATGGGTCGCATTAAATTCACCGGCAGACATGCGCGGCGATTTCTGGATCGCATTTGCACGCGCGGCATTCTTGGCATGACCAAGGGTTCGGTGCGCTACGGCTTGGTGCTGAATGAGCAGGGCGGTTGCCGCGACGACATTCTGGTGTACTGCTTGGAAGAGGACGAATATTTAATGGTGTGCAACGCGTCCAACCGCTTGAAATTATTGCAACATTTCGCGGACAATAAGGGCGATTTGGTTTTCAAAATGGACGACCAGACCGCGTCCACCGCCATGGTGGCGCTGCAAGGGCCCAAGGTGATGGACTTGGTCAGCACCATGAGTCGCGAAATTCCAACGCTGAAGCGCTACCGCTTTGTTGAAAAAAGTTTAATGGTGGTGAAGTTGCTTGTCAGTCGCACGGGCTACACCGGCGAGGACGGCGTGGAAATTATTTTGGGCGCGGGCATGGCCAAGTTGGCGCTCAGCATGTTGCTGAAGGACATGGGCGGCGCGACCAGCGTGATCAAGCCGTGCGGTCTTGGCGCGCGCGACACGTTGCGCATGGAAGCCGGCATGCCGTTGTATGGACATGAGATTGACGAGAGTGTTGATCCGTTGACCGCGGGATTGAACTTCGCGGTGAAGATGGACAAGGGCGCCGGCGACGAGCGCGAGGGCAGATTCATTGGCCAAGACGCGCTGGAGAACATTGCCAAGGCGGGCTTGAAGCAGAAGTTGGTTGGATTGAAATTGCAGGGGCGCCGCAGCGCGCGTCAAGGAATGAATGTTATTGCCAGCGGAGCAGGCGGCGATCGCGTTGTTGGCCGAGTCACCAGCGGTTGCCTTAGCCCAACGCTTGACATGCCCATTGGTATGGCGATTGTGGACATGGACATTGCAGAGACCATGCCCGCATTGATGGTTGATCTTGGACGCGAACGCGCCGAGGCCGCGGTGTATCAATTGCCGTTTTATAACCCGACCAAACCTGGCAAGTCGGCGACCTGATTTTTTATGGCGCGTTGAAGCAAGGGCTAGGACATATTTCTATGCGCCTGCCGCACTCCGAGTTGATGAATGTGTGGACTTTGCGCGCTGACGCAAAGACCGTGGTCCAATTCAGCGACCTGTTTTTGGAATTTGAACGCCAGTTACTTTGGTGGTGCGTTCGAGTGAACTTTTCATGGTCGAATTCTGGTCGGTCGAAGCTTTGGCGTTTGGCGAATCAGTTGCGTCGTTAGAGAAGCGCAGTGGCTTGTCATCCATCATGCGCGTGTATAGTTTTTTCAGGGCGTCCACTTCAATTTGTCGAACGCGTTCGCGCGTCAATCCCACTTGGTCGCCAACGTCTTTCAGTGTCAGTGGTTCCTGACCTTCCAAGCCAAATCGCAGGCGCAACACATGCGCGTCACGGTGGTCAATGGAGTCAAGCAGTTTCAAAATGACTGAGAA
>CANJIC010000081.1 GCA_947474205.1 Planctomycetaceae bacterium
CGCGCCCATCAAGTGATAAAGCGCGCATGATGAAAGCGTAGCGAAAATCACTGCAATCACTCAGCGTATGGCTACTATCCACTTATGCCAACAGTGACCCACGCACAATGATCGTCGCTCGCGCGCACTCATTTATATTGCAAGCGCGACTGGCCACATCTTTGGCGGCCGTGGCGGGCTACGCAAACGTGATTGGATTCTTGGTGTGCGGCGTGGTGGTAAGCCATGTCACCGGTCACGCCACGCATTTGGGCCGCGACGTGGCTAATGGAGATTGGGAACCTGTTGGATTGTTGCTGACTCTGCTGAGCGCGTTTTTCATTGGCGCATTTCTGTCAGGCATTGCGACAGAAATTGGCCGACGCCGCGGCTGGCCATCTATTTATGTTTTGCCAGCGGCGCTTGAAATTGTTTTGTTAATTGCGTTTGCCATTGGCGTGCAACTGCATGACCCGCATTCCGTGGAAGCCGGCGCGGGTCTGTGGCTCATTTCCATCATTGCGTCTCTCGCCATGGGCGTGCAGAACGCAACGATTACAAAAATTTCTAGCGGCGTTGTTCGCACCACGCATCTCACAGGAATCTTGACCGACCTTGGACATGAGTCCGCGCAACTCACGCTTTTTCGTCGTTGGCTTGGCGGCTCCGTGGTTGCGGCCGACGCGGATCATGGTGGTCCAAGTCCGCAGCGACTTGGTTTGCTGCTTGCAATTTTTATGGCGTTTATTGGCGGCGGCGTTCTAGGCACGTTGGCCTTTGGGTGGCTGCCAAAATTAAGCATGATTCCGCCTATTTTTCTGCTTGGATGGATCATTATCGCGGACATACGCATGCCGATTTGTGAGTTGCAAGAAACCATTTTAGCGGACATGCGATTGCCGAATACGCCCGAAGAATCGCTGGCTTTTTTCAGAGCCGTGCCGCAAGGAAGCGCGCGCAATGCTTCAGCAAAACTTCCCGATCTTGGTGCGTGGATTGCGCGCGTGTCGAACACCAAGCGTACGGTGATTGTGGACTTAAGCGGCGCGAACGTGACTGGTGCAATGGCGGTGCAATCCATTCGTGAAATGCTCGACCGCGGCCGTGAACAGGGCCGCAAAGTGATTGTAATTGGCCTGAGTGTGGCGGCATGCGCATCCATTAACGCGCACTCGCATAGAACACTTTTGGACCCTACCAATTGCGCTATCGATATTGCGCGTGCGCTTGAAATGTTAACTGCGTAATATTATAATATTATTACATGCGAAGGCTAAAGAACGATGGGGCGCTTGGTTCTGGAAATGGTTGGAGCGATCTGCAGTGGCGCGCGGTGAATTCACCGCACCGCATGCACTTGGTGAGCATGTTGGAAGCCTTAAAAAAATCGACCGTAGCCGAATTGGCTGAATTAACTGGACGAAGTCAACAATCAATTTATCCGCACTTAAAAATTCTGGTTAAGGCTGGGCTTGTGGGTGAATTACGAGAACCTGTCCGTGGCTCAAAGAATGGACGTAAGAGCGCTAGCAAGGCGGTTAGAAACTTGTCCGCTTCGCGATCAACATGCCTTTATGAGTTTAACCCCGCTTCATTTCAAAAAGCTATTGAAAGTAAAAATGGAGTTGGACTCATGCGAGCAACTCATCTCACATCGATTTTATTGCATGACCTTGGCTTGCGCTGCAAACGTTGGGGTGAAGCCAATGAGCGTGCGGGCATGCGCGTTGCCATTCATAACCAAAATCTAATGTCGACGGAAATCACGTGGTTCACAAATTCGCACTGGAAACAATTCAACAAGTTGGCCGCGCAATTGATGAAGTTGATCAGAGATGCGCGCCACAATCGCAAAGGTCAGCGCATGTGCATTGGGTTGTTCCAATTTCCAGATGTGACTGTGGCGGAATTGAAGCACGGCTTGTCGCGCGCGGCCGCGATGTCATCTGCGGGAAAATCTGGCGCAAAAACTCTGGCAAAATCCAGGCGCGCATAAACAATCTGGCTCGCAAACCCAAGCGCATAAAAAACTCCCCAGACACATGTCCGGGGAGTTTTGCTTTCATTTCCTTTAAGTCTAAGTGAACACTTCATGCCATAAGTGATTGCGAAGTGAGTGAATGCGCAATTACGCGCGCCAGTTTCCTTAGCGACGACGGCGGGCTACAAGACCAGCCAAGCCAATCAATGCAACTGCGCCTGGGGACGGAATAGTGGCGTATACGCCCATGTTGTCGTAGTAGACGGTATTTGCAACCGTTGTGGCGCTGTAAGTCACCGCATTAAAGTCAACTTCCACAGGCGTGTACGTCGAATAGAGAGTGAGGTCATAGTAAACACTTCCATACGTCTTATCAGTCCAAATCATTCGGGAAACCTTGCTAACCGAGTCGTACGCGACTGAATATGAATTCCATGCACCAAGAGTGACGAAGGAGCCCGTCATCGAGTAGTTAGAAGCCGCACCAGTTCCACTCGCAGTCTTCCCTCTTATATAAACCTGGCCATCGCTTGGTCGGATGTAAATACCGCCCAATGAGTAATAATTAGCATTTTCAATCTCCGCGCCCATGGTATTGGTTGAAGTTCCTCCGGCTGGCACATACATGTCCCATTTAAATACTGCAGTATTCTGACCGGCAGTCCGATTTGTCCAAGATGATGCAGTGAAAGCTTTGTAAGCATCTCTGGAAAATGCCGCTGAAGTTGTACCGGTATCCTGATTTATGGCCAAAGCCTTGCCTGTGGGATTAGCAGTAATTGCAGTCTGAATTGTGTAATTCGCTGTTGTGCCGCCAGATAATGACCAACTACCTTGACCAGATAATGAGCCGGTGGTGTAATTATTAAAATCGGTAAATGGAATTAAATTAGTAAACGCTCCAGAGGCGTTGCCCGCAAAGGCAACGGAGACAAGGGCAACGGTTCCAACAATTGATTGAGATAGTTTCATGAGAGGCTCCTGTTCGGAATGGTCGTGAACACGCATGAAGCGCGAGGCGGCAAGTCCGAAATTGGAAAGGGATGAAGTGACGGAAAAAGACGGAAGGAAATAAACAACCAATAAGAGAAATTTCTGGACGCGCTGAAAGGGTTGGCGAGTCAAGAAACTGAAGGTTTGTTACAAACTTGCCTTCATATATGTAAACGTAAAAAATGGGTGACCTTGATCACGCAATCTTAATAATTTAGAAAATAGATCTTTATTCAAAATTAACCCGCTCTGAACGCGTTTAAATGGGGGTCGGCTAGGGCGCGGACAAAGATTTTTGTTGGGCAAGAGCGAGGGCTTGATGCGACTTGTTGATTCCGATGGGAAATTTGCGGGTTGAAAAGCGGGAATTTCCGCCGCAAATCTGAAATACGCCCTGCACCGTTTATAGATTGCTGTTTGGGTTGGTCGCGGGGTTGTATCCCGCTTTGCATTCAGATTTGCACGATGTGCAGTGAGATTTGCATATGAATTTCGACTGAATTTGCGGGCCCCGCATTTGGGCGCTGTTTCACACATAGAAAGGATTTGCCATGGAAGGCACAAATGATGCCGCAGCAACGGGCGGCGAGGTGGATTTGCATACGCAGATACGCCAGTTGATTGTTGGCGCGCGGCGCACCATTGCGCGCGGTGTGGATGTGGTGCAGGTGCGGACCAATTTTGAGATTGGTCGACACATTGTTGAGCGCGAACAACAAGGCGAGGCCAGAGCCAGTTATGGCGCGGCGTTGTTGCAGTCTGTTTCAAAGAGGCTTGTGAACGAGTTTGGAAATGGATTTTCAAAGCGCAATTTAGAATTGATGCGGCGGTTCTTTGTTGAGTACCGAGTCCGGTATCGAATTGCGCAGACAGTGTCTGCGCAATTGCACATTGAAGATTTCAGAAGTCATGATAAAAATTATGAACTTCAAACCAATGCGACCGCTGATGATGCGGGCATGAATGATGCGGATGTGCCGTTCACTCTGAGTTGGTCTCATTACATATTCCTTGTAGGAATTGCCAACGTGAGCGAGCGCTTGGTGCAACCATTTCTGCAAAACGTTTGCCGCACGCTACATTTAGGCGCACATGCTGCGTCTTACGGAAATCTGCCTGCCGCTTACGCACCCGCAAAGCGCGCTGCGGCCAGCTATTTTGAGCCGTTTAAAAATGCCGGCGGACGACTTGGAGAGTTTTGAAGTTTTTCGCCGCGGCGTGGACGCGCGCAAGCCGCAGGCGATTTTATTTGTATACACAATTGATGTGCAAGTGCGCGATGAGGCGAAAGTATTGGCGCGCCTGAAAACGGACAGGCGCGTGAGTGTTGCGCCGGACATGGGCTACAAGTTTGTGGCGCGGGCACAGGACAAGATGGCGCATGGCGTAGAGATGCAAAGCGGCGGCGCGCCACGCCCAATTGTGATTGGCATGGGACCCGCCGGACTTTTTGCGGCGTTGATTTTGGCGCAATCAGGTTTTAGGCCGTTGGTGTTGGAGCGTGGCAAGGCCGTGCGCGAGCGCACCGTGGACACGTTTCGCATGTGGCGCCAAGGCGTGCTGGACACGGAATCAAATACGCAATTTGGCGAGGGTGGCGCCGGCACATTTTCAGACGGCAAGTTGTATAGCCAGATTAAAGATCCGAAGCATTACGGCCGCAAAGTCCTGCGCGAATTTGTGGACGCGGGCGCGCCCGAGGAAATTTTATATGTGAGCAAGCCGCATATTGGAACATTCCGCCTGGTGGGCATGGTGGAAAAAATGCGCGCCAAAATTATTGAGCTGGGCGGCGAGATTCGATTTGGTTGCCGCGTGGAGGAAATTGAAATTGAGCGCGATGCGAGTGGCGCGGGCGTTAAGAATATTTCTGCGGGCGGCGCGAAGAATGTGAACGCGCTGAATATTTCCACGAATAATGCGGGCAGTAAAAATGTTTTGGCGGGCGGCGATAATTTTTCTAGAAGCGACACAATTGGCGCGGGCAAAATTGGTCGTGTGCGCGCGGTTGTTCTTGCTGGCGGCGAGCGCATTGCCAGCGACCATGTTGTGCTTGCGGTTGGCCACAGCGCGCGCGACACGTTTGCAATGCTGCACGCGCGCGGCGTGTTCATACAAGCCAAGCCGTTTTCGATTGGCTTTCGCATAGAGCATCCGCAATCGCTGATCAATAAAAATCGCTACGGAAAAAACGCAGACAGTCCCCTGCTTGGCGCGGCGGATTACAAGTTGGTGCATCACGCCAAGAATGGGCGCTCGGTGTACAGCTTTTGCATGTGCCCCGGCGGAACGGTGGTTGCCGCAACAAGCGAGGCTGGCCGCGTGGTGACCAATGGGATGAGTCAATATTCGCGCAACGAGCGCAATGCCAACGCGGGAATTGTTGTGGGCATTTCGCCGGAGCAGGATTATCCTGGCGGACCGCTTGCGGGCATTGAGTTTCAGCGCTTCTGGGAGTCGCGCGCGTTTGAATTGGGCGGCGGCAGCTACATGGCGCCGGGACAATTGGTGGGAGATTTTTTGGCGCGGCGGCCATCGACAAAGTTGGGGGCGGTGTTGCCGTCGTACACGCCTGGCGTGCACATGTGCGACTTGTCGACGGCGTTGCCGGACTACGCGATTGCGGCCATACGCGAGGCGTTGCCCGTGTTTGCAAAACAGTTAAAAGGTTTCGATTTGCCCGACGCTGTATTGACCGCGGTGGAATCGCGCACGTCGTCGCCCATTCGCATTGAGCGCAACGACGACGATTTGCAAAGCGTGAACACGCGCGGACTTTTTCCAGCGGGCGAAGGCGCGGGTTACGCCGGCGGTATTTTAAGCGCGGCCATTGACGGAATTAAAATTGCAGAGGCCGTGGCATTGAGCGCGAGTTTGGGCATGCGCATGGGCATGAAATTGAAACCGTAAAGCTACGCCGTCATCGGCGCAGGTAAACCTAGCTGCGCGAATGTTTCTGCGATAGACGCTTCGTGCTCCGCGCGATACTGCGCGTCGGAATCAATGACTGGCTTGGCAAGAATTTTCTCAAACATTGCGCGCGTGTACACGGGCTTCACGGCCGCGGTTGACTTGGCGCCCATTTGATTTAGGTTGCTGGAAAAAATTCCCGCCGCGCTGACGGGAAGAAAATCCTCGTAACGCAACCCTTTCACTTGCGCAAAACCAAGCTGCACCAGTTGATGAATATCGCGGGTGTGTATGGATCCGCGCGCAGCAATGCCCTTGGCCGTTGCGCTGTAGTGGCCATAGACAAGCCCGTGTTGCAAGAGCGCTGAAAGTGTTTTTGGAAATGGCGAGAATGGCTTTGCGTACAGCGCTTCAAACGCGGCGAAGTCGCGCTTGGCAAGCGACGGATCCGCATCGCGCGCGGTGTCGGCCTGCTCCAAGCAACGGTCATACAACTCGCGGCCCACCGGTGTGGTGGCGTAGCCGCGCTCCTCTATTTCACCAAAGCGCGCGGTGTGCGTTGCGTGAATCACGCTGGCGTTTGCGTTTGCGTTTGTGTTTGCGTTTGTGTTTGTGTTTGTGTTTGTGTTTGTGTTTGTGTTTGTGTTTGTGTTTGTGTTTGTGTTTGCGTTTGCGTTGGAGTTGTGAAATTGCACGGGCTCGGTGAGCGCTTTGTACGCGTCTTGACGCAGCAGAATGGGCGTGTCTTGCGACGGACCTTCGGTGAACTCTTTAAAGCCGGCGTGCTTGAGATTGACCAGCGCAAATTGGGGCAATTGCAGCGTTGTGACAAGCGTGTCCACCAAGTGCGCAATATCGCTTGTCGACACGGTTGCGCGCGTGAACAAATCAACATGCGCGTAATCAAGGTGCCTGAAGTGAAGCAGCAACCAATCTTGATCGGCCGCGGCGCACAGGCGCGTAAGCGTGGTGGTGATGCGCGCGCGCAGAGCGTCTTCTTGCAACTCGCCCATGCAAAATTTCATGGACGCCGTATACAGGTCCATGCAAAAAGTATTGGGCGTGAGATGGTTCAAACAATGCGAATCAAAGCAGGCAATGTCCGCGGCAATTTTAAAACCCGCGTCGCACAGTTCGGTGTACAAAGCGTGGTCGCGCGCATTGCCAGTCCATTTGAAGATGCGGTCAACTCCCTCGCGCACAAGGGCGTTGAAATCGTGCGCATTGAGTCCGCCTTGAGTCTCATTTTTTTCTATGAGATGTTTTGCGCTGGCTGAAATCACCTCGCGCGTGGCTAGAAGCGCTTCAACGCGCCCGCGTGTTGTCGCGTCGAAATAATCCGTGACCAGCAGTGATGTGAACATGCGATGCTCGGGCTTGATGGCCGAACGAAACGCCGTGGCAATGACGGGCTTGCTCTTGGCGCCCACGTTGGTCATGTCATAGAAGTTGTGGGGCTGCATTGCAAAGGCCGCGAAATAGCGGGTAATCCAGCGATATTCATCGGCGCGGCCAATGCGAATGGCGCCGTGGCGCTCGCCACTTGTTTGATTCAGTTGCTGCGGAGAAATAGCGAAACCCATATGCAAGCGCGCCGCCAAGTCGCACACGGTTGTGTTGCACACATGGTTTACCGCAAGACTGCGGTCATACATGGGGACTTCTTTGGCGAACATGTTGGACAACTCGCCAAAAAGTTTATTTTGCATTGAGACAGGATCACAAAATACGGTGGCGGTGTCGGTCATCAAATCCTTTTTAAACGGTGAGTGATGTGTGCATTGGTGATTGCGAAGTCAAGCGAATTCAAGCGAAGTCAAATCTATGGCAAAGCATTTGTGCGGCATTACAAAATGTATTCTGACTTTTTTGTCGTCAAAGGATAGACGCCCATTCCAACCAAGTCGAGCGAAGCGCTTACGACTTGATGCGCGAACTTGGCTCAAGCGCGCGCACGGAATCCACCATTGGCGTGAGGTCTCGAATGCGGCCATCATTTAAAGCATAAATCCAGCCGTGCACTTTCACGCCGCGCGCCCCCGCCGCTTGCAACGCCGGCGACTCGCGCACATGTGTCACTTGCACGGCCACATTCAATTCACACAGGCGATTCTTTTTCGCGGCCTCATTGGGCTGGCTTTCAATATCGTCGCGATAAAATTTGGCAATGTCGCGCACATGACGAATCCAGTGGTCCACCATGCAACCGTGGCTAGGCTCCAGCGCCGCGTTGATGCCGCCGCAGCCGTAATGCCCGCACACAATAATGTGCTCCACCTGCAACACGCGCACCGCAAAGTCCAGCACGGCCAGACAATTCAGATCGCTGTGCAC
>CANJIC010000082.1 GCA_947474205.1 Planctomycetaceae bacterium
TAACCTTGTGTTACTGGTGGATCGGGAAATGCAAACTCGAATCCATCCGAATACAAAAGCACGCGGTCGCCAGCGTTGAGTTGAATTTCTTGCTCGGACCATTGCACGTCGTCAAAAACTCCAATCAGACCGCCGGCGCTGTGGACCATTTCCATGGATTCATTTCCCCGCATGATGATGGCGGCGGGGTGGCCCGCAATGGACACGCGCATGATGCGCGTGCGCAAATCAATGATGCCGTAAATAGCCGTGGCAAAGCGCGTGCTGTTGCCTTGGCGCGCCAACAGTTCTCGGTTGACGCAGGCCAGGGCCTCGCCAGGTTGGATAATTCGATAGGTTTTTCCAGTGATTTCCTTGGTTGGCAGCCCGCGGGCAATGACCATGGTCAACAACGCGGCGGGTACGCCGTGACCCACCGCGTCGGCAATGAACAATCCAACATGATGCTCATCCAAGCGGCGCACATCGTAAATATCGCCGCTGACATAATTCATGGGGCGCCACAACGAGGCGACCGCGCCACCGGAAAAAGTGGGCAGCTTCTTGGGTAGAAACTCCCGCTGCACTTGCCCGGCCAAATGCAATTCGTCTTGCATGCGCGTGACTTCACCCAACAGTTGATCCGTTTTTGTCTTGGCGCCGTGCGCCACTTGTCGCAGCGTATCTATTTCAATTTGCCGCGACAACAAACCGCGCAATGTCGCGGCAATGATCTCTGGCGGCTCGCTCATGGACAACGAATTCCACGAGAGGCGCTGCGAGGCGGTCGCCGATTGTGCGTCAGTTAAAATTAAACTGGGAATGTTTCGTTTCTCCACCTCGTCAAGGAGGTTGGTGAGTCCCGATGTCTCGTCGCGTCGACTAAAACAAAGAACCACCGCGTGAATCTGCGAGTTCAGCATTTTTGACGCATCGCGGATCGTCGTGCGTTCAAAGGTGACGCGGTCATTGAGAAGGATTCCCAGCGCGCTAGTCAACGTCGTCGCCGCCGCCGTGTTTGCCTCCGACATCACAAACAGAATTTGAACTGGTTGGCTTGCAGCAGGGGCTTCATCTTGGTCCAACATGACTGGCAAGTTTAGCGGCGATTCATTTTGGCTTGTTTTAAGCCACATGCACACCGTGGGAACGGGTAAAATAATCCATGGCATGAAAAAACTTTCTCAGCGTCAAGTGGACACCCGCTTGGCAAAAATTCCTCAATGGAGTCAAAACGGCGACGCCATTCAACGCACATTTCAATTTGAAAATTTCGTGGGCAGCATGCGATTTTTAAATGCCGTGGCCGAAGCCGCAGAACGCGCGCAGCATCATCCAGATATTTTGGTTCGATGGAACAAAGTCACATTGACATTGTCCACACATGACGCCAGTGGAATTACCGAGAAGGATATGGCGTTCGCCGCCAACGCCGATCAAATCTCGGGACTGCCCTCTGTGTAATCGCCCAACGCTCTGCGTACCAAGCTTGCGCGGCTGAGGCGACCCATTTCTTCCTCTACCGCGAAGGGATCCAGTTGAGCCAGATGCGCTGGTTGCACTTGCAACAACAGTTGCTCCACGCGCTCAATGCTGAGATTGTGCAGGAGTCCAGTGCAAATTCCAAAGCGCAAAGTGGAGAGCAATTTTGTGGCCTCCTCCGCGCCAAGCAAACGTGCGACTTTCAGAGTGGCGCGGGCGCGGTAGACCTTGTCCTCTATCAGCGGCCGATTCGTTTCCAGCAACATTTGGCGCGCGGTGCGTTCATAGTCCACCAACTTTGGAATGACTTCGTCGCGGAAGTGCTGCATCAATTCCTCTTCGGGCGCGCCCAGCGTCACTTGGTTGCTCACTTGGTAAAAATTTCCAATGGCGTCGGTGCCCTCGCCGTAATAGCCGCGCACCGCCAAATGCAAATCTTTGGCTGCGCGTTTCACGCGCTCGATCTCGCCCGAGTAACGCAACGCCGGCAAATGCAACATGGCTCCCAGACGAATTCCACTTCCGACATTGGTTGGACATGCCGTCAAGTAACCCCAACGTGGGTGAAATGCGAAATCCAAAGTCTCCTCCAACGCTTGATCAAATGAGCGCGCCAGCGCAAAGGCATCATTCAATCGGAAGCCGGGCAAAATACTTTGAATGCGAAGATGATCCTCCTCATTCACCATGACGCCAAGTTCCTCATTGTGGCCAAGACCCAACGCGCGCGGCAACGAGCTCTCCGCGAAATGTTTGGACACCAAATGGCGTTCAACCAATAATTGGCGCTCTTGTGCCGATGCCTGATTCATATTGACCCACGCCAATCCGTCTGGAAACTCGCCAGCAAGCGGAGCATGCGTGACCATTTGCAAAACTTCTTGGCGTTGCGTATCTGAAGCCCGGCCAGTGAATGGGAATCCTGCAAGATTTCGCGCCACACGAATGCGAACGCTCACCACCACATCGGTGTCCGCGTTTGAATTCATAGGAAGGTGCTCGCTCATGCTCAACTATTCGGTTCTGTAGGCGGTTTTGTATCCATTCCTAGTTGATGCAGTCGACCTTGCAGCGAGGCGGCGCGCTCATATTGTTCCGCAGCCACTGCGGCTTCAATTTCCTTGATCAATTGCCGACGAATGGCGGCGCGATCCGCTTGACCTTCTATTCGTTTTGGTATGCGACCGAGATGACTCACGGCGCCTGATTGCGCGCGCTCAATAATTGCCGCCACCGAAGGCATGAACGCGTCGTAGCAAGAGGCGCAACCAAAGCGTCCAGTTTGACGGAACTCGGCGAAGGTGAGACCGCACGCCTCGCATCGACGCGCCGCCGCCTTCTGGGCTTTGATCGATTTTCCCGCCGCGGCGAATTGTTGCAAAATTTGCGTCACCGGAACCGTGGGCAAAATGTAACCCTTGGCCGCCGCATGTTCAGCGCAGAAATGCATTTCAACCTTGTTCCCATTTTGAATGACAACTTCGTGAACCATCGCAGGCTTGTCGCAGAGATCGCATTTCATGGCTGCATCATTATAGGCGATAGGCAGGAGATAAATTCAATTGGCATGGCTACGCGAGACAAAAAAAAGTCTTAGCGCGTTGCGGCTTGACGAATAGCGTCAAGTGTCTTCAAAAGTTTGGGCACACTGTGTAACGAAAGCATTGTGCTGGCGTCGCTAAGGGCCTGGGATGGATCAGGGTGGCACTCCAGAAAAATAGCGGAAACGCCCGCTGCAACAGCGGCTTTTGCCAACAGGGGCGCGCGTTCTGGTCGACCTCCGGTGCGCTCGCCCTCGCCACCGGGAAGTTGCGTGCTGTGCGTCGCGTCAAAACAAATCGGCACCTCCAAATCCATCAGATCGCCAATGCCCATGAAGTCATTGACCAAACGGTTGTAACCAAAAGTTGTTCCGCGTTCGGTGAGCATGATTCTGCGGCAACCACCCTCGCGCACTTTCGCCACCACATGTCCCATTTCAGAGGGGCTCATGAATTGACCTTTTTTCACATTCACTGGTTTGCCAGTGTCGGCCGCCGCCAAAAGCAAATCGGTTTGTCGACATAGGAACGCTGGCACTTGCAACATGTCAACGGTCTTTGCGACTAATTCACATTGACTCGCATCGTGAATATCCGTGGTCACTGGAACACCCAGTGTTTCGCGTAACTTAGCCAAGCGTTCCAGGCCGGACTTCAATCCTGGACCGCGCGGACTTTTCACGCTGGATCGATTGGCTTTGTCATAACTGGCTTTAAAGACAAAACTCAACCCCAATTCTTGGCAGGTGTCGCGCAGAGTTTCACCAATTTGTGTATTGATGGAGTCGGACTCCAGGACGCACGGACCACCAATGACAAGCAGGTGTTGGTGCGGATTGGCGAAAAACGATTGAAGAACGTCGATTGACTGTGCCATGGGCATTAATTTTACGGTT
The DNA here is from genome assembly GCA_947474205.1 of Planctomycetaceae bacterium. Next base: position 3,899 of record CANJIC010000082.1, read on the forward strand.
TTTTAAGAAATTCACCCGACAGTATAAAAACTGTAATAGACCGTATGGGAAATGCGATCCGAGTGTATCGGGCGCGTTTCACTGAGTGGTCAATGGAGGAGGCATAGGCATGGAAGCATTTCCAAAAAAACCCGAAGATTTCGCCAATTTTGTGAAGAGACTGTTCCTTCGGCAATGGCCGGATCATCAGTTTGAGATCGCTGGACCAATGGATTTGGTCATCGATGGCCGCCACCTTGGGTTGGAAAATTTGTGGCGCATGGCCAAGCAGGATTCCGCCCGCGCCGAGGAGATTGTGGAAAGTTACATAGACAAATTAATGCAGGGGGATTCCATTGGCGGTCTGCCCATGCCTTTTTCACTGGTGCGCAATCGCATCATGCCACGCATTCAACCTGAAAGTATTTTCACGCACTTGGACCGCGAGCAAGTGGCGCACATTCCATTTGTAAATGAAACTGTGGTTGTGTTTGTGATTGACATGCCACATGTCACCGTAAGCGTGACGGTGGAGCAAATGGTGCGGTGGGGTGTTCAAGTGGATGATCTAGAAACATTGGCGCGGGAAAATTTGGCGCGCTACGCGCCCGAGTTGAAGGTGCGCATTGTTGAAGCCGAAGATGGTGGCAAGGCGGCGATTGTGGCTTTGCAAGATGGCTATGACGCGGCGCGTCTGTTGCTTGATTCGCTGCATGTGAAACTTGCGCCGCAACTTGGCGGTGATTTCTTTGTGGCCACGCCCGCGCGCGACATGTTTGTGGCCATGACTTGCAATCCACCGCAATTTGTCGAGCGTATTTCTCAGCGTATTGGCCGCGATTATCAACGACTTCCATATCCAATCACCAATTCGCTTTTTCTGGTGACACGCGATGGCGTGGCTGGAACCGCCGAGGAAGCAGCCTAACTATTTCCGCGCCGCTAGCATTGCGCCGTGGTTCTACTGATTGATAATTACGATTCCTTCACTTGGAATTTGGCGCACCGCATGCAGGAGGTGCGTCCAGGTTTGCGCGTTGAGGTGGTGCGCAATGACGCCATTGATTGCGCGCAGGCCGCCGCCATGAGTCCAACGCATCTTGTCATTTCACCCGGGCCATGCACTCCCAAAGAAGCTGGTGTGAGCGCGGAGTTGATCACATTTTTTCGTGGGCGCATTCCGATTCTTGGCGTGTGCCTTGGGCATCAAACCATTGGCGATTGTCATGGCATGACGGTGCGCCGCGCCGACAAGCCCATGCATGGCAAGACCAGCATGATTCATCACGATGGGCGCGGGGTTTTTCTTGGATTGCCCCAGCCATTTCAAGCCACGCGCTATCACTCGTTGGTGATTGATCCGGCCACGCTATCGGATGAGTTTGAGATCAGCGCCCACACCGAAGATGGAATCATCATGGGGATTCGATTGAAAACCCGCCCGGAAATCAAGGAAAAACAAGCGCCTTTGGAAGGCGTGCAATTTCACCCGGAAAGTTTTTTAACCCCCGACGGCCCGCAGTTGTTGTCAAATTTTTTAGCCATGTCCACCACGGGTCGCTAAACTGATCGACTATGCAAAGCACCGCAAGCGACATTACCCGCGCCGTCCTTCAACAAATGGATGGCGACAAAATCATCCTGGCCATTCCAGCTACTGATTATCAAATGCACTTGGTGTGCAATGGAAAGACAGCCGCGCACATTGGCAAGAGAATTCAGGGAGTGATTCATGTCAAGGCGTTGCGCATGCACAAGGCAAGCGCCGGCGGCTCATTTATTGAACCCATCTACGGACATCCGCGTGTTGTTCAGGGGCGCGTGGTGGCCATTGATCTTGCGCAGAATCGCTTGCTTTGTGAAGTGGTTGTTCCAATGTGGGTGGAGCCATTTGATGGGCAAAGCGCAGCGGATTTTAACGCCGGCGACATGGTGAATTTTTACGCGCAATCCGGCGCCACATTCACGCCAGTGGCGTAGCGTGCCCACGCTCACAAGCGCAAAACCATTCCATCAACATTCGCCGTTGCGCGCGCACGCCATCGTGATTTCGTGCGCCTTGATTCGCAAACGCAACAGCTCAGGGCGCCATTAAAACGCGTTTGCGGTTTCGGTCGCTTGAATACGTGGCGACTTCGCCGTTTGGTTCGGCCGCCGCGCGCACGGTTTGTTGACCGCTACCGTTACGCAAACTAAACAGGCCACCGTCCGCGTCGGATGCGGCGCCCGCCACAACCACGGCTTTGCCTTTCATATTGAATAAATTCAGAAGGCCTCCGGTTGAACTACCACCAAGCGCCGCGACACGAGTGGCGCCCGCGTAAATTTGCACCGTTCCACTTTCCTCTTTGCCTTGATCCATCAACGCCGCGATTTGTCCCGTGGCTGTGTTGACAGTGGCGCGGCCTCCCAGATTTTCCTGCACTTCAAATGAGACAGCGGCCTTGCCGTCATGGTTACGAATTTCCGTGAAGCCACCGCGCGCCGCAATGTTTCCAAAAATGCAACCGCCAGCGCCGTTGGTTTCGCGCACGGCAAGTTCGCCACCACCATCACCCACACCGCCCTCAAGCGCGGTCGCACCATCGCGGCTCGCAATGCGAAGCAGGCCAGATTGTTTCTCGTCCGAACCCAGATACGCGACTTCTTTTTCTGAATCGCCGACCACGCTAAATGCCGCGCCCTTTTCATTGACACCAAATCGCAACGCGGGCTTTCCGTTGGGCCGATTGAGAAGGCCCTCGGATCGCGCGGCATTCACGGTGAATTGCATGGAGGGCTCCTCGGACCCACTGCGCGTAAGCACAAAGTCGGAGCCATCTTTGGTGGCTTCTAGAAACGCCGCGATTTTTCCGTCGCCGCGCGTCACTTCAACGCGGCCGCCAGTGCTGTTGGCAAAAAGTCCGGCTACGGGTTTGCCAGCGGAATTCCATAGCGCCAAGTCGCCGCCAGATTCGCTGGAGGAAAGTCGCGCGATATTGGCGCCGCCCTTGGCCCACACATCAAGTTGACCACCAGTTGGCGTGCTTGAAAGCAGGCAGGAAATTTTTCCTTGCGCGTCTAAAATTTCAATGCGACTTGCTTGAATCACATCAAGCACCGGAGCGCGCGTGAAACCAACAAGGGCGGCGGCGCCAAGAGTCAGGGCGCACGCTAAACCAATGCGGCGCTCGCGTCGGCTTTGATTTTTGATCAGTTGAAGTTGTTGTTCGAGTTGTTCAAGACGGGTTTCGATTGGTGTCATAGAAATCTCCTAAGGTTGCCGTTAGCATACGGCGGACATGGATCGCGGTGTGCGAAATCATGATTCAATGGCTCACGGAGCAAGGATGTGGCGCAATGAAAAAAACAAAATCAAGAAAAAATCTCAAAGCCTCATCGCCGCGTGCGGTTGGAATTGGTCTTGTGGGAGCGGGATTCATGGGACGCATTCACGCCAATGCATGGCGGCAGGCGCCGCTTTTTTTTGATCTTGCGTGTCGGCCAACTTTGGCCGTGGTGGCCAGCGGACATGCGCGTGAATCAAGTGATTTTGCGGCAAAATGGGGTGTTGCAAAGGCCGCTTCCAGTTGGGATCGCTTGATCAAGGACCCCACAATTGCATTGGTGGATGTCTGTGTTCCAAATAATTTGCACGCCGAAGTGTCCATGGCCGCGTTGAAGGCGGGCAAGCATGTGGCGTGTGAAAAACCGCTGGGCACCACAATTACAGAGGCGCGCGACATGGCTTTGGCCGCGCTTGAAGCCAAGAATGGGGCGCGCACTTTTGTGTGGTTCAACTATCGACGCTGTCCCGCGGTGTCGCTGATGCGCGAGTTGATTCAACAAGGTCGTCTCGGACGCATCCGCCATATTCGCGCGCACTATTTGCAAGATTGGGGACGCGCCAGCACGCCGCACTCGTGGCGGTTTGATTCAAAACTTGCGGGCAGCGGCGCGCACGGAGATTTGAACGCGCACAGTATTGACATGGCCAGGTTTGTGACGGGCGATGAAATTGTGCAAGTGTGCGGAGCCATGGAGGCGCAATTTATTCATGAGCGCGCGGCGGTGACGGCCAGTTCAAAAAATTTGGGATTGGGCTCGCAAAAAAGTAAGCGAGGCGCCAAGCGACAAGCCAGCACCGTGGATGACGCGTTCTTGTTTCTTGCGCGCATGCGCAA